>DASZOW010000101.1:0-2456 GCA_035550615.1 Puia sp. | reverse complement strand
CTGTTCATGGCCGGCGCTCAGCTGTACCCGGATGCGCGCCTGTCCTTTGGCGACCACCGGATAGAAGAAGCCGATGACATAGATATCTTCTTCCAGCAGCCGGGCGGCAAACTTTTGCGCGACCACGGCATCATACAGCATTATAGGGACTATGGGGTGTATTCCCGGTTTGATATCGAACCCTGCTTCGGTCATCCGTGACCGAAAATATTTGGTATTGTATTCCAGTTTGTCCCGAAGGGCGGTAGTCTCGCTTAGCATGTCCAATACCCCGATGGAGGCGCCGACGATGGAAGGCGCCAGGCTATTGGAGAAAAGATAAGGCCGGCTTCGCTGCCGCAGCATTTCGATGATCTCTTTTTTGCCGCTGGTAAAACCGCCGCTGGCCCCGCCGAGAGCCTTGCCCAGCGTTCCCGTGATGATATCGATCCGGCCCATGACCCCGCAATGTTCGTGGGCGCCGCGGCCCGTCTTACCCAGAAAGCCCGAAGAATGGCTTTCGTCGATCATGACGATGGCATCATAGCGGTCGGCCAGATCACAGATCTTGTCCAGTTGCGCAATAGTGCCGTCCATGCTAAAAGACCCGTCCGTCACGATGATCCGGCTCCGGGCATCCTGCGCCGCTTTTAGCTGCTCTTCCAGATCGGCCATCGTATTGTGCTTGTAACGCAATCTGCGGGCTTTGCAGAGCCGGACGCCGTCGATGATGGAAGCATGATTGAGCTCGTCGGAGATGATGGCGTCCTGCTCCCCGAAAAGCGGTTCGAAGACTCCGCCATTGGCATCGAAGGCCGCCGCATATAAGATAGAATCCTCCGTGCCCAGGAAGCCCGCGATCTTCAGTTCCAGTTCCCGATGGATGTCCTGGGTCCCACAGATGAAGCGGACGCTGCTCATCCCGTAACCACGATGGTCGATAGCCCGATGGGCCGCTTCGATGACCTTGGGATGGGACGAGAGACCCAGATAGTTGTTGGCGCAGAAATTAAGCACCTGTTTGCCGTTGACCGTTATCTCGGCGCCCTGCGGGCTGGCGATGATCCGTTCCGTCTTGAACAGGCCCGAGGCTTTAATCTCTTCCAGCTCGGCGGCGATGCGTTTCACAAAGGAGGAGTTCATAGAAGGTCATTTTGAGGGCACAAAGGTAAGTAGTTGATCTCTGATCCTTTAGAAGGAATAGCAATTTTTTGTCCCTGTCTGCTACCTGTGTAACAAATTAATGTGTACTTTCGTCCCTGGGAAAGCAACTAATCTATTATGAAACGCAGCATCTACTTCAGATTATTCATCGTGGCCGTGGTGGCTTCTGTGAGCGTTTTGCTTTTCTCCTATGTGCGGGCCCGCTCCGCCCATGCCGAGGATCCCTGTAACGAATGCGACAAATGCAACAACGGCAGCAAGGTGAAGTCCGAGATCATCCTCTGGGAATCGCTTACTCATAACCTTTTAGTTTCCAATCGTTAATCAATCGCAGTCCGTGTTTCCCCGCGTTGCCGGCACATTTGTACGCCGCCTTAGGATTTTTTTTCTGTCCTTTGTAACTCTTTGCAACCCATCATCGTAATACAGATGGACCGGGGATCTTTGAGCTGCCTTGTGCAGCTACTTTGCTTATGACAGAAAACGAATACAACGAATGTGTACGGCTTTACGCGGACAACGTGTACCGTTTCATCCTCAAAAACCTGCGACAGGAGGAGGATGCGCGGGACGTGGTCCAAGGCGCATTCGAGAAACTCTGGAAGAACAGGGAAGCGGTAGCGGTGGAAAAAAGCAAATCCTATCTTTTTACCATCGCCTATCATCAGATGATCGATCATTTGCGTAAGGTCAAACGGATCCAGTTGCGCGACGAGTTCCGGGAGGAGACCAGGGTCTCCGCCACGCCGGTACACCAGTTGAAGAAGGCATTGGAAGAAGCCCTGGCCCGGCTAAATGAGACTCAGCGTTCGCTGGTCCTGCTTAAGGATTATGAAGGTTATTCCTATAGCGAGATCGGCCAGATCACGGGGCTCAACGAAAGCCAGGTCAAGGTATACCTGCACCGGGCGCGGATCCAATTGAAAAATTATTTGGTCAAAGTGGAGAATTTAATTTAGACGCTATGATCACCAGAGAAAATTACGAAGAATTCTTCCTTCTATATGCCGACAACGAGTTGCCGGCCGAAAGCCGGCTGGCCGTGGAGCGGTTCGTCGATGCACATCCCGATCTCCGGGAAGAATGGGAGGGGCTGTTGCAATGCCGTCTCGAACCCGAAAATGATCGGCACTTTCCCGATAAGAATAGCCTTTTACAATACGAAGAGACGTTCCTCTCCTATGTCGATGGAGAGCTCGATGACAACGGCCGTAAGGCGGTCGAAGCGCTGGTGCATCAGCATCCGGACAGAGAGCGCGAGCTGCGGCAGCTGTTGGTTACCGTTAGCCAGCCCGATCCATCGATCGTCTTCC
>DASZOW010000100.1:0-5495 GCA_035550615.1 Puia sp. | reverse complement strand
AGAGTGTGGCGTTATGATACGCGCGGCGACTATTGGGTGCTGGACCGGATGACGAGACAATTGATGCAGCTCGGTAAAGGCAGGCCGGAGAGCTCGCTGCAATTCGCCAAGTTCTCGCCGGATGGGCGCCAGGTCGCTTATGTCAGCGAGCATAACATCTATATCGAAGACCTGGCCACGGGACAGATCAGATGTGTCACCTCCACTAATGGGACGCGTAAGCTGATCAACGGTACGTTCGACTGGGCTTATGAGGAGGAACTGGAGGACCGGGACGGGTTTCGCTGGAGCCCGGACGGACAGCATATCGCCTATTGGCAGATCGATGCCAATAAGGTCAAGGACTATTTGATGATAAACACTACGGATTCCATCTATCCTTACGTGATCCCGGTGGAATATCCCGTGGCGGGCGAGCCGCCTTCCCCCTATAAGATCGGGGTTATCGACGTGGCTACCGGCAGTACAACGTGGATGAATATCCCAGGCGATCCTACGAACTCCTATCTTCCGAGGATGGAGTGGGCGGACAATTCCAGCGAGCTGGTCCTGCAGCAGCTGAATCGCAAACAGAACGAGAGCAGGCTTTTTCTGAGCGAAATCGGCAGCGGCAAGACCACCGGGATCTACGACGAGAAGGACAGCGCCTACATCGAGTGCAAGGGAATGTGGCAGGATGGGATCATCGCGGGCTGGGACTGGGTCACCAATGGCCGTGCGTTCCTTTGGGTAACAGAAAAAGACGGCTGGAGACATGTCTACCGGGTCAGCAGGGACGGGAAGAAAGAAGTGCTTGTCACCCGGGGGAATTACGATGTGATCCAGGTAAGCCTGGTGGACGAGAAGGACAACCTGCTGTACTTTATCGCGAGTCCCGACAATGCCACGCAGAAATATCTTTATTCGACGCGGCTGGATGGCAAGGGTGGTCTGCGCCGCGTGACGCCGCTGTCCGAGCCGGGCGTACATCAGTACGATATCTCGCCTACCGGCGAATATGCGATGCATACGTACAGCAATGCCAATATGCCCGAGAAACAGGAACTGATCGCGTTGCCGGCGCATAGTACGGTAAGCAATGCCAGTTCGCCGTCGGAAACTGCGACGCGGAAAGTAGAATTCTTCAAAGTAAAGACGGTGGACGGGGTGGAAATGGATGGGTGGATGGTCAAGCCGACGCCTTTCGACAGTACGAAGAAATATCCGGTGGTCTTCTATGTGTATGGAGAACCCGCTTCGCAGACGGTCACCGATGAGTATGGCACCGGGGACAATCCGCTTTATCTCGGCGACATGGCGAGGGACGGCTATATCTATATCAGCCTGGATAACCGGGGAACGCCCGCGCCCAAGGGGCGGCTATGGCGGAAATCCATCTATCGGCAGATCGGCAGGTTAAATATCCGGGACCAGGCGATGGCTGCCACCGAGATCCTGAAATGGCCCTTTGTCGACAGCAGCCGGGTAGCGGTCTGGGGATGGAGCGGCGGCGGGTCGACGACGCTGAACCTGCTGTTCCAGTATCCGCAGATCTATAAAACAGGGATCGCGATCGCGGCCGTAGACGATCAACTGACCTACGACAATCTCTATCAGGAACGGTATATGGGGTTGCCGGAGGAGAACCGCGAGGACTTTGTGGCCGGCTCGCCGGTCACCTATGCAAAATATCTGCGGGGCAATCTGCTTTACGTGCATGGGACGGGTGACGACAATGTCCATTACAAGAATGCCGAGGAGCTGTTGAATGCCCTGATCCGGTATGATAAAATATTTCAATTCATGGCGTATCCCAACCGCAGTCATGGTATCTATGAAGGGGAGGGGACACGTCAGCATCTCATGACCTTGTATACAGATTATCTGCGTAAGAACTGTCCTCCGGGGGGAAGATAGGTTATAAGATGTTGATTACTAAATTGTAGCAGCGTTTTTGGCGCGTATGGAGGGTGAGAGGGAGCAGGGATTGGGAACGGATGATGCCAAAAAAATAATAGGGCTTTGGCAAAAAAAAAGCTGATTCTTTGGGCGATAAATAAACAATTACATACCTTTGCATCCCATTCGAAAAAATGGGATTTGGCTTATGTCTCAACGAATCAGAATCAAATTACAATCATACGATCACAACCTGGTGGACAAATCTGCCGAAAAGATCGTCAAAACCGTTCGCAGCACGGGTGCGGTTGTTACGGGTCCTATTCCTCTGCCTACGCGCAAGAAGATCTTCACGGTGTTGCGTTCGCCGCACGTGAATAAGAAGGCTCGTGAACAGTTCCAGCTGCATACGCATAAGCGTTTGCTGGATATCTATACGTCCTCTTCCCGGACGGTAGA
This sequence comes from Puia sp., assembly GCA_035550615.1. Lineage (GTDB taxonomy): Bacteria > Bacteroidota > Bacteroidia > Chitinophagales > Chitinophagaceae > Puia. Next base: position 3,158 of record DASZOW010000100.1, on the reverse strand, counting down.
TGCATTATCTAAGCTGGATCTGCCTTCCGGTGTGGACGTTGAGATCAAGGCGTAGTTCTTTAAATCCATCTATAAACTTCCGGTTCGCCGGGATAAAATAGCGCTGGATCGTATACTGGTTATTCACTCGCGAGTCTAAAATTATCCAGACGAAGCGGGTATCACATATGAACAAGCCGTTCAGGGTTTGTTTACTGCCGGTACTTCTGTTCTTCCGGCCCCGAATCCAATGATTCTTTTGGGGACGGGCGAAGGGAACGCAAAGAAAAGGTCGGCTGCAAACGAGGGATTGAAGATATAGATCGATGCTGTCAAAGGCGGCCGGAAAGGTTCGGGGCCAATACCAATGCAGTATGTCTATAACTTGTCTCATACCCGATGGCATAAATCAATTAAAGATATGAAAGGCATCATTGGTAAAAAGATCGGGATGACGAGCGTCTTCAGTCCTGATGGCAAACAAACAGCCGTCACGATCATCGAAGCGGGTCCCTGTGTGGTTACACAGGTCAAGACCAAAGAATCGGACGGTTACACTTCCCTCCAGTTAGCATTTGGCGACAAGAAAGAAAAGCACACTACCGCAGCAGAAAAAAATCACTTCGCCAAGTCGAACACTTCTCCCAAACAGTTCGTAAAAGAGTTCCGCAATTTTTCCATAGAAAAGGCTTTAGGTGAGTCCATCACTGTCGACATTTTCTCTGAAGGCGATAAAGTCGAAGTCGTCGGCACTTCCAAGGGCAAGGGCTTTCAGGGTGTCGTAAAGCGTCATGGCTTCAGCGGTGTCGGTGAGGCTACGCACGGTCAGCATGATCGTCAGCGCGCCCCCGGTTCTCTCGGTAACTCGTCGGATGCCAGCCGCGTCATGAAAGGCGTTCGCATGGCGGGCCGGATGGGTGGCGACCGGGTAAAGGTAAAGAGCCTGAAGGTCGTCAAGATCTTCCCGGAAAAGAACTACATCCTGGTGAGCGGGTCGGTACCCGGTCATATCGGAGCCATTGTATACATTCAGAAGTAACCACAGTCAAACGAATTATCATGCAAGCAGACGTTTTAAATATAGAAGGAAAAAAGACAGGCCGGACGGTGGAATTGCCGGAAGAGATCTTCGGAATCGAGCCGAACGATCACGTGATCTATCTGGCTGTTAAGCAATACCTGGCCGCTCAGCGTCAGGGTACGCACAAGGTCAAGACCCGTCTGGAAGTAAAGGGTTCGAGCAAGAAGCTCCATCGTCAGAAGGGTACGGGTGGTAGCCGTAAGGGTAATTTGCGGAACCCTTTGTACAAGGGTGGTGGTACCATCTTCGGCCCCAAGCCCCGTGATTATGATTTTAAGCTGAACCGCAAGGTGAAGGATCTCGCCAAGATGTCGGCGCTTGCTTACAAGGCCAAAGCCAATGCCATCGTGGTCGTAGAAGATATCAAGCTGGATTCGCCGAAAACGAAATCCCTGGTGGACGCGCTGAAGAAGCTGAATGCAGGTGACAAGAAGGTGTTGTTCGTGTTGCCGGAGGAGAATGATAACCTCTATCTGAGCCTGCGCAATTTGCCGGCTGTAGAGGGGACGTTGCTGGCGGATATCAACACCTACGATATCGTGAATGCGGAGATCCTGGTATTGTCCGAGACGGCAGCCAAGGTTTTCGGCAGCGAGGTGGAAGAAGTAAATGCTTAAGCGGACCACAGGTTCGAAGCAATTAAAATAATTAAAAATAGATAAGAGATGAAGCTCTCTGAAGTTTTAGTAAAGCCGATCCTGACCGAAAAGGCAAATGCCCAGCAGGACAAGCTGCGCCGGTATGCTTTCCGGGTGAATCGTAAGGCCAACAAGCTGGAGATCAAGAAGGCGGTAGAAGATTTTTACGGGGTGAAGGTTGTGGATGTGAATACGGTTGTCGTACCCGGTAAGAACAAGACGCGGTTTACCAAGGCCGGGTATGTTCAGGGACGGAAACCTGCGTATAAGAAGGCGCTGGTCACTGTAGCGGAAGGAGAGACGATCGACCTGTACGCTGCGATCTAACAATTGTCCTCATCTATGATTTTTTGAGGACGACCCGTTCTACGGGCTAAGGAATTGAATAACTCAATAATGGTAACGACGCCGATAAGGTCGTAAAGCGGACAGCGTCCGCGGCCGAAGGCCCATCAAAAAGACCAGCACCGGGGATGGGTAAATTTCGGTAAAAACCAGCCCCGGGGCGCAAAGAAACAGAACATGGCACTAAAAAAGTACAAACCGATTACCGCCGGGACGCGTTGGAGGATCGGGAACGCCTATGCCGAAGTGACTACGGATACGCCGGAAAAGACATTGTTGGAGAAGGTTAAATCCACCGGTGGCCGGAATGCGCAGGGCCGCAGAGCGATGCGCTATATCGGCGGTGGTCACAAGAAGATGTACCGCGTCATCGATTTCAAGCGGAACAAGAAGAATATCGATGCAACGGTAGTTTCCATCGAATACGATCCGAACCGTACGGCTTTCATCGCCCTGCTGAATTATGTAGACGGTGAAAAGCGCTATATCCTGGCGCCTCAGGGTTTGCAGGTTGGCGCTACGGTAACGTCCGGCGACGATGTGGCGCCTGAAGTAGGCAATGCGCTTCAGATGAAGTTCATGCCTTTGGGTACCAATGTGCACAATATCGAAATGCAGCCCGGCCAGGGTGGAAAGCTGGTGCGTAGCGCCGGGACGTCTGCCCAGCTGACCAACAAGGAGGAAAGATATGCCGTTCTGAAGATGCCTTCCGGCGAATTGCGGAAGGTGCTCATCAACTGTTATGCTACGGTAGGTGTGGTATCGAACAGCGACCACTCGCTGCAGAGCATGGGTAAGGCCGGCCGTAACCGTTGGAGAGGTATCCGTCCCCGCAACCGTGGCGTTGCGATGAACCCGGTGGATCACCCGATGGGCGGTGGCGAAGGTAAGGCGTCCGGTGGCCAGCCTCGCAGCAGGAACGCTCAGTACAGCCGCGGTCTGAAGACCCGTCAGAAGGGTAAGGGCAGCGACAAGCTGATCATCCAACGGAAGAATGGTAAAAAATTGTCGAAATAACTTAATTATCTATAATTATGGGTCGTTCAATTAAAAAAGGTCCTTACGTAGACTCGAACCTGGAAGAGAAGATCCTGGCTATCAACGAGGGGACAGCG
>DASZOW010000099.1:0-4190 GCA_035550615.1 Puia sp. | reverse complement strand
TCCTTCGCCTGCTGCCCTTCTGTCGTAAAAGCCACACCTCTCTTTCCATTAGATACATCCAGTTCTGCCGGCCGCGCAGCATCCAGTTCCGCATGGATAGTCCACCCTTCCACCGTCAACCGCCCCCCGGCATCCATCGCCAACGGCAACAGCTCGGCCTTCGCACCCGGACACACCCGCATAACAGCCAGCCAGCGCATACGCGCAACCTTCCCCGCCGTCGTGGCAGTCAGATGCCAGGAATCGTTTTTATATTCGATGAGATTCCCATCTTCGTCTGTCCGCCCCACCCAGTTCTCCGCCGGGACGCCGAATGTATCCGACAACGCCCACCGCACAGGCTGCGGCGAAAATAAGGCGCCGCCCGCCGAAGCATTTTTTATGCTGCAATGAAACGTCCCGCCCACCGTATCCAATATAATCCGTCCGGGGCTGTGGATCAGCCACGACCACTCGGCAGGATGGTCGGCCTCCAGCTCGTCATACACCAGCAGGATATCCGGCCGCAGCAACAGCACATGCCGGTAAAACTTCTTCAACCCCGTCTGTACCTTCTCGGCCTTGCTGCTGTACGCCTGGCTGGCATCCCCCATCACATAGCTGATATCGTTGTTGTTCAGGAATCTTTTTATATACCCATAAGCCTCCACATTGAAAGGCTGCCCCTGTCCATCGATCAATATGCCGTTATGCCCCTTCGTGGCCTTGTACCACTGCAGACGATGAGGATCCTGCATGGCGACCTTATGGCCCGACATATAGAAAAGCCGCTGGCCGCCAAAAAGGACATTAAAGGTATTCTGGTCTGCCAGCAGGTGCCCATAAGATCCGTAAGGACTGCTGCGGAAAGACACCATCAGGTCTTTATCTCTGTCCATCATATCGGAATGCATATCGGCTACTCCCGTACCCGCAAAGACCATGGCCTCCGGCAAGCTGTCCGCAGCTATCGGTGCGGGCCGCGGGAGACCACGGAGATAACGCATCCGCACCCACCGGAGCATATCGGCATCGGCCAAACGCAGATGTTCTATCTTTTCGATCCGCCCGGCATACCAGGCCGCCATCCTGCTCCCCGTCAGCCTGCTCAGCGCATCGGCGTAAGCCAGGTAGTCGGGACCCGGGCTGAAATGCTTCTCTACGTCATCGCCGAATCCGGCAGAAGACGATCCCGCGGGAAAAGAATACGCCATCCAGTAAGGATTCCGCCGGTACCATTCGTTGCCCTGCAGAAAATCATAGCCGGTATAGTCGCGGATCATCAGGGGCATGCCAAGCAGGGTCTCCATATTGATCCGGAAATAGGAGGTCCCTTCCTGCCAGCCGCCATCCCCACCGCCCAACACCGGCGCCCGCGCCAGCCATAGCTCGTATCCATAGCGCAGCCAGTCCCTGGCCTCATCGATCTCTCCATATACGGCTACCGCCGTCTCCATGAAATAGTGCAGGATATACTGCCAGACGTGATTGGACAAAACTTTCGCATCGATATTGTTGATCCACTCCCGGTAAAACCTGTCTGCTCGTACCCTAATGGACTTCAACAGCACCATCCGCTGCTCCGCACTCAGCCGGTCATGGAAATTATCGAAGACCAGCGCCATCGACAACATGCACCGCGCGTCGCCGAAATCATTGAGCTTGCTGACCCCATCCGGATCCCATCCCGCCACCGCTATACCCCAGCTGACCGCCTTCGCGGCATACCGTTCGTCCCCGCTGATCAACCAGGCTTTACAGAACAGGTCCACGGCGGCATATACCTTGTAGCTCCCGACCTTACTGGCCTCCAACGCGAGCTTTCTGCTTTCATCCTCGTTCCTGCCCTTCCTGGCGCTGGCCCCCGCTGTTTCTTCCGGTATCGCAACATCCAGCATCTTCGTCGCCTTCTTCAAAATGACTGCAGCATCCGCCCCACCTTTCACCGCGGCGGCAAATTCCCCCACCTCCCTGGGATCGATCAGTACCCTGGGATGTGCAGCTGGTACGCCGGCAAGAAATTTATCCGCCGGAGGCGCAACATGCGTCGACGCGCCGGTAGGCACCCGGAAACGCTCTATTGCAGACCATCGGCCCCCATGCACCCGGTATTGCCAGTACCAACGGCCACTGTCCAGCACCCGCGACACGGGAAACACCGTCCAGGGGATATCCACAGAACCATCCGCTCGCGAAAAACTGCTGTCCTTCGAAAACCTTACATCGTAAGTCACGCCCTTCTTCTTCACCGCCGGCCAGCACAACACCGGCCCCGCGGAAGACACGGAATCATCCATCGCCGGAGAAGGCCACTTCCTGAACTGCGGATGCAGCACGGGGTAATCGTCGGGAAATACCGCCCCCTTCTCCTCTTGCGCACGCGCAGCCATAACCATACAAACCAGCAGACCGGACACGACCAGCCGCGCCCGGAAAGATCTATTTATCGTCGTCATCATCATCTTTCTTTATCTTTATTTTTCCCCTGGGAAGATTGGGGTCGAGTATCTCTGCATCCATCTTGGTTAAATAGTCCATCAGCTTCCGGTCGAGCTCCTTCAGCTTCTCCGGCTGTCCCGACGAAAGGTCGTGGGTCTCTCCTACGTCATTGGCCAGGTCATACAACTCTTCTTTGCCCGTCTTCCAGAACTTTATCAGCTTGTAATGGCCTTCGATGACAGCGGAATGCGGATAGCCGGAGGCATACCGGTGAAAGTAAAGATCTGCTTCAGACCGATGCACCCGTCCCTTCTCCGGATCGCTGAACAACGGCCGCATACTCGCTCCATCGAGATAGTCGGGCAGCGACCGGGTATTGCCGGCCAGATCGCTGATGGTAGGCAGGAGATCATAGCCGACCACAGGCACATGGCAATAACTATGCGGACGAACGCCCGGTCCCCGTATGATAAAAGGCACCCGCACTCCCCCTTCGTAAAGCGTCCACTTCCCCCCGCGTAGCGGATAATTGCGCATCGGCTTGTTGAAAGTGGAGGGCGGATCGAGACGGTTACTCACGGGAGGAAGAAATTCCACCGACCCATTGTCGGACATCAGGATGATATAGGTGTTGTCCGCTATCCCCAACCGGTCTACCATTCTCGTTATCCTCCCGATGCCCTCGTCGAGATCCGCCAACATACCCGCCCAGCCCGGACTGTCATGCACCTTCCCCACCGGCTTATCCTGGAATTTGGCGAAGGTCTGTTTCTTCGTCTCTATGTCCACATGCGTAGCATAAAAAGAAACCTGCAGATAAAAGGGATTTCCCGCAGCCGCCTGTCTCTCCATGAAATTGAGCGCACGCGCGGTGAGGGTACCCGTACGCTTCGGATCATTGTTGATATAAGTTGCCGTGAACTTGGTGCGCTTGTCGGTCATCACATCGCCATTGGAATTGCCGGTATTGCCGTCGCTTTCGTCATAACCCAGGTCCTCGGGGAAAAACCTGGCCCGGAGATCCCATTTGCCATAATGGGCCGTCCTGTAGGCTGGGTCGATGGACTTCAACAGCAGCGGGATCGTCAACCATTTTTTCGTATGGGGATTATACCGTTCGGCGAAGCGGACGTTGCCGGTATGAATATCCGTTTGGCCGAACTGAATGCTGCGCCGGGAGGGAGTGCACAACCCATCCGGCGCATAACCATTGGTGAACCGCATCCCTTCATCACCCAACTTGTCGATGTTCGGCGTCTCGTAATAATCGCTCTTGGACTGCGGATATCGATCGTCCATCGCTTCCGATACACAGGTCCAGCCCTGGTCGTCGGTCAGTATAAACACAAAATTCGGATGCTTTACCGCGGGATTCCCCGGCAATGCCGCCCTCCGACCGGCCGCAAAAAAAAGAATGGTCACAAAAAAAAGCACGCCCGCACGGGCCAGTATTTGTTTCATATGCTCCATGGTTGTCAATGTTATCGAGGCATCATTTTTTGAGTTCCCAGACGGTGAAGTTCCTATACCGGAAATCCGTCCAGCGCATCTGGCGAAGGCCGATCCTCCCCGCCCCATACACAGGACCATATTGCTTTCCATCATCCGTATAGTCGATGATCTTGCGCTCGTCCACGTACATCGTTATATGCGCGCCATCCTTCACCAGCCTGACCTTGTGCTCCTCCGTCGACCGCGTTGCAACACCCGCCTCGCCCTGGCACAGCAGTGCATTCATGGGATCCTTGCGCAAACGGGAGTCGCCCCTGTCT
>DASZOW010000098.1:0-4067 GCA_035550615.1 Puia sp. | reverse complement strand
CAGCGCTACGGCATTCTTCGAGATGTTCAGATGGAACCAGGTCTCGAGTATACCCATCACGGAGAGGCCCACGGAAGCGGAGCGGTCGTTTGTCAGCAGGTGTAGCCAGCTCTTATACAGGAAGACGAGCTGTGATCCGCTGATCACGGTCAGCGGCAGGATGGCAAAGAACACCATCCAGAAGATCGACCAGCCCGCCAGCCGCAGCTTACCCGGATAAAAAAGATAGAAAACGAATGCCAAAGCGCCGTAGATTTTGATATAGAACGAGAAAACGATGGCAAGGGTTGACAGCATATACTGCCGACGTTCGGCCAGCGCAAATGCAAGCACCACAAGCCCGGCCATCAGCCCATTGCTTTGCGTGTTCTGGATGGACAACAGCATCTCGAGCAGACAAAAAAGCAGTATCCAGCTCTTCTTTTCGTCGGTGAGCCCGGGTAGCATCCGGATACCCGCAAAAAGACAAAGGGCGTTGATGAGATTCCATAACACCAGCCCTATGACGTCCGGCATCCACGCCAGCAATCCGAAAACCAGGGCGAACGAAGGGCTGTATTTATACAGATCCCAATGATCGTTCGGGAACCATTGGTAGATATCGCGTCCCTGCAGCAGGTGATAGAACGAGAATTTGAAAATGCGGTAATTGTTATAGTCGATATAAGGCCGGCCGCCCGGAAGATAGATCTTCGGTCCGGCGAGCAGACCCTGTGTTGCGGCGATCAGCGATATGAGGACATAAGCAAAAAAGACGATCGTTAAACTCCTGGAATGCCAGGTTCGCAAAAGGGTAGTCTTGGTCAGGTTCATAGATGGTGTATTAATACGTTCCCATGTCTGCACAATCGCAGGCTAATACGTTCCCATATCTGCACAATCGCAGGCTGCCTCTACGGGAACGTGTAGCAATGCGGCAAAATGGCGGTAAAAACCGATGCGGTCCTTGCGGTTCCTGATCATTTCGGCGGCTTTGCTGCGGCATTCCTGCCCGCCGTTGATGATGTTGATGACCATGCCGAAACCCGGCCGCCGGCCCAGCCGGGTGTCCTCCGCCGTAGGCGTCCATCTTCCGCAGACGACGTCATGGCAGGAGGGTTTAGGCTGCTGCGCCCGCATCCAGAACCATATCGCGGCCCGGAAGGCGACGACCCCATCGCCACTGACCAGCTCCGGCTGTTGCAGCAATGGCAGACCCAGTTCGGCTCCCGCCAGCCCGTAGTTATAGGCATAGCTTAGCTGCAGAGGGCCACGGCCATAGTAGGACTTACCGGCTACCGGCTTATAAGGGCTGGTCCCACCCGTGTTGTATACCGTACAATGCCCATCGGCACAACCCAGCTCTTCGGTGTAATAAAGCCCCCAGGCATACTCGCCGCCGGCCGATCCCGGCCCGCCATTGGTGGTCTCGTGAGCCGCGTTTGCAAAAAATGCAGCCAGTTCCCGTTTACGTGTCTCAGGAGAACCTTCTCCGGCAAATAAAGGAAAACTGGCTGCCGCCTTGATAAAGGCTTCGTAGCTATAGATGCGATTATGATGCGGAAAGAACTGCTCGTATTGCTGTTTGGACAAGAGCGGTCCGGGACCGACACCCCCATTGACTACCATCAGAAGTAACAAAAAATAGCTCACTGCCCAAAACTAGCAAAATTCGGGCGCTTTGCCCTACGGGCTACCATTTTTCGTCCCCTTCGCTCCGGTTGATCTTCAGGCCCAAACCTTCCATAGGGTCCTTGTATTCTTTCCCTTGCTCGGGCATCTTCAATTCGCCGGCATTCTTCCTCGGCGGTTTCTGCGCCGGGTTGCGTTTGCCGTCCGGCTGCACGCCCTGCTGGCCATTCTGATCCCCGCGCTGCACGCCCTGCTGGCCATTCTGATCGCCGCGCTGTACGCCCTGCTGGCCGTTATTTTGTTGTCTCTCGCGTTGTGGTTCGGTGCCGTTGCTGATCCGCTCTCCGGGCATCGGCTCCAGCTGTTGTGCCGGCTGTTCACGCCGTGGCGGCCGGCCGCCCGGTCGATCGTTGCGTTGTCCCCCGCCCTGGTTGCCATGACCGGACTTCCGCTGCTGACCGCCCTGGTTCCCATTCCCGGGATGACGACGTCCTGCCTGCTGTTGTCCATTCCTGCGCTGACCGCCATGCTGCTGGTTATTGGAACCGCCGGAGTTCCGGCCGGACCGGCCATGTCCATTGCTGGGGATGGCGGAAGCTACAACAGGCGCCGCGTCGACGGAGACCCCGCCATACGAAACATGCGGATGATCTTCCACCACGGGTATCTGACGCGCGATCAGCTTTTGAATGTCACGCAAAAATTCTTTTTCCTCGCCATCGCAAAAACTAAGTGCCGTGCCGCTGGCGCCGGCTCTCCCGGTCCTGCCGATGCGGTGCACATAGGTCTCGGGCACATTGGGCAGCTCGAAATTGATCACATGCGTGAGGTCGTCGATGTCGATGCCCCGTGCTGCGATATCGGTGGCCACGAGAATCCGCGTGTGCCTGTTCTTGAAATTTACAAGTGCGCGTTGACGGGCATTTTGAGATTTGTTGCCATGGATGGCCTCCGCACGGATACCCGCCCGGCTAAGCCCCTGCGCAACCTTATCCGCCCCATGCTTGGTCCGAGTAAAGACCAGCGCGGTAGGGATGGAATCATCCTTTAGAATATGCAGGAGAAGACTGCGCTTGTCCTTTTTCTCCACGAAATACACCGACTGCTGGATCGTCTCGGCCGTCGAGGACACCGGCGTCACTTCTACCTTGGATGGATTCACCAGGATCGAAGCTGCCAGTTTCTGGATCTCGGGCGGCATCGTCGCCGAAAAGAAAAGAGAATGTTTCTTTTGCGGCAGCTTGGTCAGCACCTTGCGCACATCATTGATAAATCCCATGTCCAGCATCCTGTCCGCTTCATCGAGTACGAAATAACGGATCTGCCGGAGATCGAGCAGCTTCTGATCACAGAGATCGAGCAAACGGCCCGGCGTGGCTACGAGGATGTCGGTGCCCCTTTGCAACGCCTGTACCTGTGCCTGCTGCGGCACGCCGCCGAAGATCACCAGATGTTTCATCCCCGTATATCTGCCATAAGCGGCGAAGCTTTCATCGATCTGGATGGCAAGCTCGCGGGTAGGCGTAAGTATTAAAGCCCGGATCGGACGCGGTCCCCCACGGTGATCATTAGCGGCCGGGTTGGCTGCATCTTCACAAAGCAGCTGCAACATAGGGAGGGCAAAGGCCGCTGTCTTGCCCGTGCCCGTCTGGGCGCAGCCCAACAGGTCTTTTCGTTCGAGGATGATCGGTATAGCTTGTTCTTGGATAGGGGTGGGCATGGTATACCCTTCATCATTCAGAGCCTTTAACAAAGGCTCAATGAGATTGAGATGTTGAAATGACAAAATAGAACTATTTAATATTGAAAAAAGCCCATCTACTCATCAATATCCTTCAGGAGTGTATTACAGAAGGTTGTCACGAAAGTGATTAGAAAGGAATAATAACGGGTGCAAAGGTAGGAAAATCCACGGAAAAGGCCAAGGGGCAAAAAAAATTTCAAAAAAGTGGACTTTTTCGACCGCAATATTGGATTTTGTTCTATATTTGTTTCCGTCAACGGTTGACAAGCCAATCACGCTCTGTAAACCAGGTTGACTAAGCGTTTAAGGCGTAAAGATCGCCCCGCTGATAAAGTTCTCAGAAGTTTTAAGTTTGGTTGGAACAGCAAGGACACAGTTCTTGAGAGCCGCCTGTCTCTACAGGGGACTCAAAAGGATAAGGTTTAAAGGGCCACCTCATGTCTATGAGGTGGCATCTCTATTGTAAAGCCGCGGGAAGCGGCCCGACGAAGTGGGCTGCCCTAAGGGCCGACATCAGCCTACAAAAAACTGATCCGGAACTGGCCCTCCATGGTATCCGAGCCGACGAAGTCGGCTGCCCGAAGGGCCGACATTAGCTTACAAAAAACTGATCCGGAACTGGCCCTCCATGGTATAATAATACGACCTGTCCTGGCGCGACCACTTGATAGGCGCACCCAGATCTTTCAACACTTTCAAATACTCGTAAAGA
>DASZOW010000097.1:0-2562 GCA_035550615.1 Puia sp. | reverse complement strand
AAGAGCCTGCAGGTGATCGTCACCACCCGGCCGGAGACCGGCTGGAAAGGGTTCCTCGATCAGCGGGTACGGTGGGCCAGCAAGGCGGGCAGCTACCAGGATAAACGCATTTTCCGGGTCCTGCTTCTCGTCTATGTCGTGAACCTTACCTTTATCGTCCTGCTGGCCGGCGCCCTTTTCAATTCCTGGTGGTTATGGCTCTTGCTGTTCCTGCTGGTGGTGAAGACGGTGGTTGAATATCCATTTGTGCGGCAGGTGGCCGGCTTTTTTGGTCAGCAGGACCTAATGGCTTATTTTCCCGTATTACAACCGCTGCATATCTTCTATACCGTGATCGTGGGCTGGCTTGGGAAGTTCGGCAGCTATACGTGGAAAGGCAGAACCATCAATAATAAATGAAAGGGAAGCAGAGCATAAGCAAACGTCTGTTGCGCAATAAAGGCGCTTTTTTTGGTTTGATCGTCATCGTCGCGGCCGTCATCGTGGCTATCGCAGCCTATTTTATCGCACCTGACCCGTCACCGGATGCAAACCGGATCGTCGTCGAGATCGGCGGCCGCAAGCCGGGATTCCGGCAGCTGTTCCTGCTGGTAAGGAAAGAGACGCCGCCCGCACCCGTATCCTTTTTTCACCGGCTGGTAAACGGGCGCGAGGATATCTATGATTATCTGCCTATCAATGGCTATTCGATCCGGGGAGACAGCGTGATCGCCGAAAAATATGTAGACGAGGGCGTAGAAGAGCGCCGGTCCTGGCCGCTGGCGCGGCTCTCCGCGGAACCGGGAGGCAGGGGCCCTGTGCCGTTGCGCATGCAGACCTTTTGGCTGGGAACGGACAAATATGGCCGGGATATTCTCAGCCGGTTGCTCATCGGCGTTAGAGTCAGCCTGGCCGTCGGAATGGTCACAGTGATCTTGTCTCTGAGCGTCGGCGTGCTATTGGGCGCGCTGGCCGGCTACTTCGGGGGACGCGTGGATGAGATCATCCTGTGGCTGGTGAATGTCATCTGGAGCATCCCGACCTTGTTGCTGGTCTTTGCCATTATGCTCGTATTGGGCAAAGGTTTCTGGCAGGTATTCGTGGCGATCGGGCTAACCTTGTGGGTAAATGTCGCCCGGATAGTCCGCGGCCAGGTGCTGGTGGTTCGGGAGCGCGAGTATGTAGAAGCAGCGCGGGCGCTTGGCTATTCTCATGGCCGTATCCTTTTCCGTCATATTCTGCCGAACGTGATGGGGCCGGTTTGGGTGGTGGCGGCCTCCAATTTTGCTTCGGCGATCGTCATCGAAGCAGGATTGAGTTTTTTAGGGGTCGGGGTGCAGCCGCCGCAGCCGAGCTGGGGATTGATGATAAAAGAGAACTATAACTTCATCATCACACATAATCCCATGCTGGCGCTGGCGCCGGGAATTGCGATCATGCTGCTGGTGCTGGCGTTCAATCTGCTTGGGAATGGATTGCGGGACGTGTTGGACGTGCGGGTGTAAGGCTGCCGGCAGCCGGGCGACCGGCATTATTCCTTAAAGACCTGGACATTGCGCGTAAAGCTTTCGTCAAGCGAGATAAAAGTCTCCGTGCGTTCGATGCCTTTGATCTTTTGCAGTTCGTCGTGCAATACGAATCGCAGCTGGTTGATGTCCTTGCAGACGATCTCTGCGAACATACTGTAGTTGCCCGTGGTATAATTGAGCCGGACGATCTCGGGGATCTTTTGCAGTTCTCTTGCGACGCTATCGTAGAGTGAGCTTTTTTCCAGATAGATGCCGATGAAGGCAATGACATCGTAACCGAGTTGTTTGAGATCGACGTGCAATTTTGTACCTTTAACGACGGCTAGTTCCTGCAGCTTTTTAATGCGTACATGGATCGTACCTCCCGACACAAATAGCTTTTTACCGAGCTCCGCATAAGAGATCTCTGCGTTCTCCATCATCTCATGTATGATCTGAAGATCTAATTTGTCGAGATTCAATTTAACGCCCATCTTGAATAGAGTTTTTGAATTTTATCTACATTAGATTACAAATATTTGAATATTTTTGAAAATACAAAAATTTTTATTCAAAAAATATGAATAAATCGGCCATTTCTTTAATTTTGCTTCAACAACGCTTCGAAAAGTTCTTTGGACCCCTGGTTCCAGCCGCTTGACGGCAAAGATTGTGGAGTGATGAAATTTGGCAGACATGCCCTCTTGTCTCGGGGGTGGGGAACACGGGATAAACATAGTGTAATGCCGGGTCCGACTAAAATCGGGCTCGACTGGGGTTGACCACCACACATTGCGCTATTGCCAACCGCCCCGTGGAGGTTCGAATCCTCCCTCTACAGCGATCCTGATATTGCGATCAAAGCCCTGCTTCTGCGGGGCTTTTTTATTTTACTTTTGCCGCTATGGGCCAGAAAAAACTCATCCGATTCGAGGCGATCAAAGGCTTTCCCAATGTGCTGCAATACCCCGAGGAAATGCCTGGGAAGTGGGCGGCATTCTATAAGAACGATCATCCCCTGACCCTGGAGCTGGCCTGTGGAAAAGGGGAATATACGGTGGGGCTGGCCAGGATG
>DASZOW010000096.1:0-3170 GCA_035550615.1 Puia sp. | reverse complement strand
AAAACCCATGGCCTTGACCGCCGCTTCATTGAGCACGACCCGGTTCAGCGTATCGCCGGGAAAATCCTTGGAATAGATCCGGCCGGCTACCGGCTGGATGCCCACCGTCGTGAGATAATTATAGTCGACATAATCCAATCGCGTCCGCTGCCCCGCCTGCGCATTCTGCCCATCGCGATAAAATACATTGTCGCTGGGATTCACAAGCCCGGGATAATACATCGTCCTGCCGACGCTGATGACCTGCCCATCTCTCTGGAACTCGTCTTCCAGCGCCTGCGCACGGTCTTTGGCCGTCGAACCCCGCATCGGGATCACGATCTCTCCGGTCTTGTCGAAACCGAGGTCTTGTGTCCGCAGAAACTCCATCTGGTCATTGATCACCACCGTCGAGACGATCAGCGTCACCGAGATCATGAACTGGAATACCACCAGCGTCTTGCGTAGCGTAACCGCCGCCAGGCTGTTGGAGAACTTGCCCTTTAATACCTTGGCCGGCTGAAAAGAGGAAAGATAAAAAGCCGGGTACAAACCCGCGATCAAACCCGCAAACACGGCCAGCCCCAGAAAAGCCGACAACATCGGCAGATGCGCCGGCAATTTAAGGCTCAGATGACGCCCCGTAAGCTGGCTGAATGCCGGCAACAGCATCAGGGTAACGGCCCACGCCAGCAAAAAGGCCAGCACGCTCATCAACACGGACTCACCGAGGAACTGACCGATCAACGAACCCTTGACCGCACCCAATACCTTGCGGACACCCACCTCCGAAGACCGCTTCGCACTCCGCGCCGTGGCCAGGTTCATAAAATTGATGCAAGCGATCAGCAACGTGAAGGCCGCTATAGAAGCGAGGATATAGAGCGAGGTCTTGCTGGTCGGCGCAGTGACATTCCCCGGCAGGTCGCTCCGCAGATGGATCTCCCGGACCGGAACCAGCTCCTGGATCTTTCGAAACCCCATCGCGGCAAGTGACTTTCCGGCATATTTATCCAGGAAAGCGGGGAACCTGGCTTCGACCGTTGCCGGGTTGGTTCCCGGCCGCAATCGCAGATAAGTGACGAACATATTATTGGTGGCAAAATCATTCTCCTGGCGTTTCAGGAAACGTTCAAAATCGCCGCCATACATCGATATAAAGAAATTCGCCTCCAGGTGGCTGGGTGCATCCACGGGACGGAAAACCCCGGTAACGGCAAAATCATGATCGCCATTTACCGAGCTGCTTACATGCACCACCTTGCCCAGCGCCGGGCCGTTGCCGAATAGCTTATGCGCGATCTCTTCGGAGATGACGATCGTCGCCGGCCGCATCAGTGCGGTGTTGGCATTCCCTTCGACAAAGGGGAATCGGAAGAAATGGAAGAAATTGCTATCCGTCAGAAACCCTTTGTCCTCATAAAACGATATCGGTGTCGCCCCGGGCGCGATGTACTGGAGCATGGTCTTGTCCTCGAAAAGCGAAAGCGACATGATCCGCGTAGCCTCGCTGACCTCGGGGAAATCTCGCTGAACGGTCTTTGCCATTGGGGCCGGCGTGGCCGCCAGCTTAAAGCTTTGCCCATCCCGGATAAAGGTGGTGGCCATCTCGTACATATCCCGGACGTCGGGCTGATAGCTGTCGTAGTTCCATTCGTACCGGAGATAGATGCTGATGAGCATACAGCAGGCCAGACCGGCCGCCAGACCGAAGATATTGATAAAGGAAAAAGCCTTGGCCTTCATCATATTCCGCCAGGCTATCTTGAAATAGTTCAGGATCATAACTTCTCATGTTAGTACAGCTCCGAAGATACTAATCCGGTGCCAAACCACTAACATGCTGGGTGTCAAAAGTATACACAAACAAGCCGCCCCGGCACTGTTCTCTTTCGATACACTTCCTGTGTGAATCCGACTACAACGGAAGCCGCACCCCGTTCCCGGCCCCTGCCGCACGCCGACCTACGCCATCGCCGGATCGCTGATCCCATCCTTCCCCGTCTCTACCCGGCCGGCAAACCGCTGTTCAAATCCCGCACCCCCGCGAACCCGCACCGCCACATCATACCATCCATGGCTCTTCGCCAACGCCAGCGCCACCTCGGCCACACCACCCGCTGCGATGGCCGAAGCCGGATAAACAGCCCCATAGGAACGATCCGCGATCTCTACCGTACAGACAGGCCCGTTATTCTTCAGCCGCAACCCGGCATTGCCGTCTTTGTCATAATGCAGTTCGACCGCCAGCGCCGGATCGGCTGCATCCCCCCGGAACTCCCGGTAAAAGCCATTCGGTCCATAGACCCGCAGATGATACCGGCCGCCCTCGAAGGCATTTAACGGCCACACGTCGGTGATAGCATCGCCGGGCTTGACGCCATATGCCCATGTCCGCAATTCCTCCATCTTTCCCGGCTGATCCGCTATGGCATATCTCCCCGGTGCGTACACGTTAAAAGGCGCTCCCGCGGTTGAATCGCCAAAGACGACGTTGGAATTGTCAAAACGGATCTCGAACCGCATCCCGTCGGAGCTCAGCCCGCCATGCACATGCAGGCAATACGGCAAGGCGCAGGAACGGCGGGTCCCCGCCTCCTGCCGCGTCACATACGGCGAATCCTGCGGCCGTTTGTTGAACACCGCGATCTCTTCCGCCGTCAACGCCTTGAAATCGTCGGGCAGCTTCCTGAATTTTGCCTTGTGAATGCTCTCCAGGAAAGCGTCTTTGGGCAGGAAATCGGGCTGCCGGATCGGCTCGCCCTGGTATGGCCGGAACACCGATGTCAGATCGCCGCATACCAGCCGCCGCCAGTCGGAGATATTCGGTTCCCGGACGTCCAGCCCGGTCTTATGGCTAAGGAATTTTTCGAGGAACTGTAACGTCGACGTATGATCGAATACCTGCGAGTTCACCCAGCCGCCGCGCGTCCACGGCGAAGCGATGATCAACGGCACCCGGAAACCCAGCCCTATCGAACATTCCCGCAGAAAGGATTCCGGGAACCCATTCCGCTCTCTCTCCTGCTCCTCCGTCACATAGTCCACCCGCGTGTCGATGCCTTCCGAAACTTTCCCCGTTCCGGGCTTGTGCGGATGCGGCGCGGTAAACGGCGGAATATGGTCGAAATACCCGTCGTTCTCATCATACGCAAGGATAAAAATGGTCTTCTTCCAGACTTCGGGATTCT
>DASZOW010000095.1:0-6871 GCA_035550615.1 Puia sp. | reverse complement strand
AACTACGAGATCCTCATGAGCAAGGATCGAAAGAACTGCATGTGTACGGCCATGCTTTATGATCCCAGGGACCACTATGAGCCGGAAGAGACGACCCAGGATTTCAAGAAACATTCCAAACTATACGAGCGATTCATGCGCATCAAACAGTGGAAGCTGCTGGCGCCGTTCCTGAAGCATCATGCGGAAGACAATGGTCCCCTTCTTCAGAAGGCGGGTAATGGCGGCGGCAGGGTCAGGTCTCTTTTTCACACTTTCTTCAATTTCTAAAAATATCTTTTCAAGCCATGAGCAATAAAGTCGTCTTAGCCTATAGCGGCGGATTGGACACCACCTTCTGCGCCATCTATCTTCGGAAGGTCAAGAATCTCGAGATCCATGCCCTGACCGTCAATACCGGGGGTTTCAGCAAACAGGAGATCGACCTGATAGCGGCGCGCGCGAAGACCCTCGGCGTAGCATCGTTTGAATGCGTCGATGTCACCAAAGAATATTATGAAAGCTGCATCAAATATCTCATCTTCGGCAATGTGCTAAAGAACGCCACTTATCCGCTAAGTGTAAGTGCAGAGCGAATGGTGCAGGCGATTGCCGTAGCCAATCACGTTAAAAAGACGGGCGCCGCTTATGTGGCGCATGGAAGTACCGGGGCGGGGAATGACCAGGTCCGGTTCGATATGGTTTTTCAGAGCATGCTGCCCGGTGTAGAGATCATGACCCCGATCAGGGATCTGAGACTGAGCCGCGAGGAAGAGATCGCCTTTCTCAAGGAGCATGGCGTCGAGATGAATGTGGAGAAGGCAAAATACAGCATCAATAAAGGCTTGTGGGGTACCTCGGTCGGTGGCAAGGAAACGCTTACCTCGAAAGACTATTTGCCGGAAGACGCGTGGCCGACGCCGGTGACGGAGACGGGTACGCGCCAGATCTCGCTCGAATTCGAAAAAGGAGAGCTGCGGGCGGTGGATGGAAAGCGGTTTTCCAATCCGGTGGAGGCGATCCAGCATCTGCAATCCATCGCCCAGCCTTATGGCGTGGGCCGGGATATCCATGTGGGCGACACGATCATCGGGATCAAGGGCCGTGTCGGCTTTGAAGCGGCCGCTCCGCTGATCATCATCAAAGCGCATCATCTGCTGGAAAAACATACGCTTACGAAATGGCAGCTTTACTGGAAAGACCAGCTGAGCAACTGGTACGGCAACTGGCTGCATGAAGGGCAGATGCTCGATCCTACGATGCGGAATATCGAAAAATTCCTGGCGGATACCCAGGAAACAGTTTCCGGGAAGGTTTTCGTTACGCTCCAACCCTATCGATATACGGTTACCGGCATCGAGAGCCCGCATGATCTGATGAGCAGCAAATTCGGCAGCTATGGCGAGATGAACAAAGGCTGGAGCGGGGATGACGTCAAGGGTTTCGCGAAGATCTTCGGCAATCAAACCGCGATCTTTCATAAAGTCAACGAAACCGAGTCATGAACCCCGTAGTCTCTGCCGCGCATCCCCTGAAGCATTATATCTGGGGCGACGGTTGTGACGGCTGGAATTTAGTGGACCGGCCGGAGCTATCCGTGAAGCAGGAGCGGATGCCGCCGCATACGGCGGAGGCCGAACATTATCATCAGAAGGCAAGGCAGTTCTTCTATATCCTGAGAGGTACGGCGGTTTGCGAGACGGCCGAGGGGCGTACGGAGGTAGGTGCGGGACAGGGCTTCGAGATCGGGCCGGGCGTTAAACACAGAATAAAGAACGAGTCGGAGACTGAGCTGGTATTTATCTTATGCAGCCAGCCTTCCACAGCAAACGACAGAATATGAGACAAGTAAGAGCAGGCATTATTGGCGGCGCCGGTTATACCGGCGGGGAAACGATCCGGTTACTGATCAATCATCCGGCCGTAGACATCCGCTTTATCCATAGCAAAAGCAATGCGGGCAGACCTGTGGCCGAGGTCCATGAGGACCTGGCCGGCGATACGGACCTGGCCTTCGACGCCAGCTGGCATAGCGACGTCGATGTGGTGTTTCTTTGTCTCGGGCATGGTGATTCCAGAAAATTCCTTGCGGAAGCCGGAAACAGCTTCGACGGCGTGCTGATCATCGATCTGTCACAGGATTTCCGTTTAAAAGCGGAAGGGAACACCTTTGTCTATGGTCTGCCCGAACTGAACCGGGACGCTATCCGGGAAGCGCGGGCCATTGCCAATCCGGGGTGTTTCGCCACCGCTATCCAGCTGGGGCTTCTGCCGCTGGCCAAGGCAGGTCTTCTGGGCGATGTCTATTCCACGGGGATCACGGGCAGCACCGGCGCGGGGCAGTCTTTGTCCGCGACCAGCCATTTCTCCTGGCGGGCCAACAATATACAGGCGTATAAAACGCTTAGCCATCAGCATCTCAAAGAGATCACGCAGACTTTGCAACAGGCACAGGCCGCTAAGGCAGAGGGAAGCCAGCCGCCCGGCGAGGGACGCCAGAAGTCCGACGGACAGGTACCCGCAGTGCATTTTACACCCTGGCGTGGCGATTTTACCCGTGGCATCTTTATCAGCAGCCAGCTGCGTTGCGACAAAGATCCGCAGGAGATCCTGGCGCTTTTTGAAGATTTCTATAAGGGTCATCCTTTTACAATCGTGAGTCATAAACCAATTTCGCTGAAACAGGTGGTCAATACCAATAAATGTCTGATCCAGCTGGAACAGGCAGGTCATCAGCTCGTCGTGCATTCGGCGCTCGATAACCTCCTGAAAGGCGCCGCCGGCCAGGCGGTTCAGAACATGAACCTGCTTTTCGGACTGGAAGAGACCGCCGGGCTTAAGCTCAAAGCGAATGCATTTTAAACAGCAGTATATGAAATTATTCGACGTCTATCCCATTAACGATATAACCATCGTCAAGGCCAAAGGCTCCTACGTATGGGATCAGGAAGGACAGCAATATCTCGATCTTTATGGGGGACATGCCGTGATCTCCATCGGCCATACCCATCCGCACTTTGTGTCGCGGATCACCGATCAGCTGAATAAAGTCGGGTTTTATTCCAACTCGGTCCGTATTCCTCTGCAGGCAGAGCTTGCCGACAAACTGGGAAACGTATCCGGGCGTCCCGACTATCAATTATTTCTCTGCAATTCCGGGGCGGAAGCAAATGAGAATGCGTTGAAGCTGGCGAGCTTCCACAGGGGCCGCAAGAAGATCGTCGCCTTCCGGAAGTCGTTCCATGGCCGGACCTCGCTGGCAGTAGCGGTAACGGACAATCCCGCGATCGTCGCCCCGGTGAACCAGACGGAGAATGTCATTTTTCTGCCGTTCAACGATGAGCAGGCGTTGGAGGAGTGTTTCAAGAAACAAGGCAATGAGGTCGCCGCCGTCATCATCGAGGGCATCCAGGGAGTAGGCGGCATCAATGAAGCTTCGGCTTCCTTTCTGCAGCTGATCAGCAGGCTTTGCAAACAATATGGCAGCGTGTTCGTCGCCGATAGCGTACAATGCGGTTATGGCCGCAGCGGAAAGTTCTTTTCGCATGATCATGCCGGTGTCGACGCCGATATCTATTCCATGGCCAAGGGCATGGGGAATGGATTCCCGGTTGCGGGCATCATCATCGCCCCGCATCTGCAGGCAAAACATGGGATGCTGGGGACTACGTTCGGCGGTAACCATCTGGCTTGCGCCGCGGCCCTCGCCGTGCTCGAGGTCATCGAACAGGAGAAGCTGATGGCCAATGCCGCAGAAACGGGCGGCTATCTGATGCAGGAACTGAAAAAGATCCCTCAGCTCGCGAAGGTCCGGGGAAAGGGGCTGATGATCGGTTTCGATCTGCCCGATGCGCTCAAAGATCTCCGGAAAAATCTATTATGGCGTCAGCGCATCTTTACCGGCGAGGCGAAGCCCAACACGATCCGGCTGCTGCCCAGCCTGGCGCTTAGAAGAAAGGACGCCGATGAATTCCTGGAAGCCATAAAGGAAGAGATCCCTGAAACCATTGAAGTAAAATAAATAATAAAGATGCAGAACTTCATTTCCGCAGCCGATGTGCCCAACATCGACGACCTGGTGAGCAGGGCCCTGGACTATAAGGCCAATCCGTTGAAAGATAAAAGTCTCGGCGCAAACAAGCGCGTGGGCATGCTATTTCTCAATCCCAGCATGCGCACCCGTCTCAGCACTCAGATCGCCACCCAGAATCTCGGCGCGGAGCCGATAGTTTTCAATGTCGACAAGGAGGGCTGGGCGTTGGAGTTCGAGGAGGAAGCCATCATGAGCGGAAATACCGTTGAGCATGTGAAAGACGCCGCCCCGATCATGGGCAATTACTTCGACATTCTTTGTATCCGCACGTTCCCGTCCCTGAAGAATAAAGAAGACGATTACAGCGAGCTCTACATCAAACAATTCATCAAGTATTCGGGGATTCCCGTGGTGAGCCTGGAGAGCGCGACGCTGCACCCCCTTCAGAGTCTTACGGATATCATTACAATAACCGAATCGATGGCCGGCGTGCCTAAGCCGAAGATCGTACTCACGTGGGCGCCGCATGTCAAGGCGTTGCCGCAGTGCGTAGCCAACAGCTTTTCCCAATGGGTCAACGCGTGGGGTAAGGCGGACTTCGTCATCACGCATCCGGAAGATTACGAGCTGGATACGAAATTCACCAGGGGCGCGACCATCACGCATGATCAGGATGCAGCGCTTAAGGATGCCGACTTCGTGTATGTCAAGAACTGGAGCACATACGCCGATTACGGGAAGATCTATAATAACGACCCGGAATGGATGCTGACCAATGAAAAAATGCAGCTTACGAATAATGCAAAAGTGATGCATTGTCTGCCTGTCCGGCGGAATGTCGAGCTCAGCGACGAGATCCTCGACGGTCCCTGCAGCATCGTTACGCAGGAAGCATCCAACCGGGTATGGGCGGCACAGGCGGTGCTGGCCGACATCCTGCGGAGCAAATCATAAGAATACGCTATGCAATTATCCATTATCAAGATAGGCGGCAATATCATCGACGATGAAGGCAGGCTGCCGGCCTTCCTGGACAGTTTTGCGAAAGTACCGGGGAGGAAGATACTGGTCCATGGCGGCGGCAAGCTGGCGACAAAGGTGGCGGAAGGGCTGGGAGTACAGCAGCAGCTGGTTGACGGCCGGCGCATTACCGATGCCGGGACATTGAAGATCGTGACGATGGTCTATGCCGGCACCATCAATAAAAATATCGTAGTACAGTTACAAGCCCGGGGCTGTTCGGCCATGGGTCTGACCGGCGCGGATGGCAACGCCATCCTTTCCCATAAACGGAGCCACCCAAGCATCGACTATGGATATGTGGGGGATGTCGACCTGGTGAACACGAGCCTGCTCACGAGTCTGCTGATGCTCGACAAGACCCTTGTTTTTGCGCCTATTACCCATGACGGCAAAGGGCAATTGCTCAATACGAACGCGGACACCATTGCGCAGGAGCTGGCGCGGGCGCTCAGTACGACATTCGAGGTAAGCCTGATATATTCTTTCGAGAAAAGCGGCGTTCTGCTGGATGCCGAAGACGATAGTTCGGTGATCGCCCGCATCACGGCGGCCGATTATGAAGATCTAAAGGCGCGGAAGGTTATTTTCGCGGGGATGATCCCGAAGCTGGACAATGCCTTTGCCGCGTTGCGCAGCGGTGTGGCCAGGGTTATCATCGGCCGTGCCGAAGAACTGCCGCTTTTACTTGCCGGGACGTCCGGAACAACTATACAACATGAATAGCGAGCTATACACGGAAGCTGTAGGGCTATTGAAGCGGCTGATCGCGCAACCCTCCCTGAGCAAGGAAGAGGACAAGACGGCGGAGATCATTGCCGGGTATCTCGGGTCCAGGGGCGTGGAAGCACACCGGCTGCAAAATAATGTCTGGGCAAGCAACAAGCATTTCGATCCGGCCAAACCCACCATCCTGCTGAACAGCCACCATGATACGGTGAAGCCGAACAAGGACTATACCCTCGATCCCTATGCTCCGCTGGAAAAGGACGGCAAGCTCTTTGGGCTGGGAAGCAATGATGCCGGCGGGTGCCTGGTCTCGCTGATCGCGACCTTTATCCATTTCTTCGAGGCCACGGGTCTCTCGCATAATCTCATCCTGGCCGCTTCGGCGGAAGAAGAGATCTCGGGTCATAACGGCATCGAGCTGCTCCTGCCCACACTCGGGAAGATAGAATGGGCGATCGTCGGGGAGCCGACAAAGATGCAGCTGGCAGTCGCGGAAAAAGGTTTGCTGGTACTGGATTGCGTCAGCCATGGAAGGGCAGGCCACGCTGCCCGCGAAGAAGGCGAGAACGCTATTTATAAGGCCTTAAAAGATATCGACTGGTTCCACACTTACCGGGCGCCGAAGGTATCCGATCTGCTGGGACCTGTAAAGATGAGCGTCACCGTCATTGACACCGATAATCGTGCGCATAATGTCGTACCCCCGCAATGCCATTTTGTGGTGGATGTACGTGTCAACGAATGTTATACCTTCGAAGAGCTGCTCGACATCATCAGGGGCGCCGTCGATTGCGAGGTCACACCCCGGAGCCTGCGGATGCGGTCTTCGGGTATAGCGTTGGATCATCCGGTGGTAGTATCGGGGATCCGGCTGGGCAGGACCTGTTATGGAAGCCCTACCACCTCGGACAAGGCGCTGATGCCTTTTCCCGCATTGAAGACCGGACCCGGCGATTCGGCGCGCAGCCATACGGCAGATGAATTTATTTACCTGGAAGAGATAGCGGAAGGTATCCGGGGATATATCGATCTTCTTAACCCGTTACTGTCAACTATATGAGCGGAAACAAACTTTGGAGCAAAGCGGCGACCAGCACCTCGGCACAGATC
>DASZOW010000094.1:0-10243 GCA_035550615.1 Puia sp. | reverse complement strand
AACACGACCTGCGGATCCTGGGCCAGCACATCGTCATCCATCCGCAGATAAAGATCATATACCTTGTTACCACCGACGCCGGCTCCAACGAGCTCATAGTTGGAGGAAAGATTTTTCTGCGCCAGCTCTTCCGTCATTTTTACGATATATCCCCCGGGTTTTGCCCCTTGTTGAGTTATCGAATCGCCAAAAAAGATGACTTTTTGTTTTTTGCTATGGAAAGAACTGAAGAATGTAAGGCTGCCAAACAGGACTAACAAAATAGCTGATCGGGAAAGGGCGCGCATTTTTCCTATGATTTTACATCAAACCTACGGCAAAAATGTGAATATTCATTTTATCTTCAGGTAGGGTCTGTTCTTGTCGATGATCCTCTGTACCGTCTTTGCAGACTCCGAAGAGTTGCCCTCGTCTTCCGGAGTGTTGACGACATAATCCAGCAATTGTTCGATGGTCGTCGTGGCCACGTGCATCCGCGTATCGGAAGAGGCATAATAGATAAATACTTTTCCATCCTCATCCGCTATCCAGCCATTGCAAAAGACAACGTTGGAGACATCCCCTACCCGCTCCTCGCCTTTAGGAGCGATGAAGTAGCCGCCCGGTTTATAGATCACGCGGGTAAGATCGTGGAGATGCGTCATGAAAAGGTAAAGCGTGTAGCGCAGGCCGGCGGCGGTATTGCGAACGCCGTGTGCCAGATGCAGCCAACCGAGCCTGGTCCTGATAGGTTCCGGCCCAAGGCCGTTCTTAGCCTCGTTGATCGTATGATAAAGCCGGGGATCGATGATCGTCTCCTTTTCCACCACGGCGCGGGTGATCGATCCGGAAAGCCCAAAACCAACGCCTCCGCCGGTGCCCGCATCGATGAATCCGTCCTGGGGCCGGGTATAAAACGCATATTTGCCATCCACGAATTCGGGATGCAACACTACATTACGTTGTTGCGGCGAAGCCGTTTGCAGATCATCCAGTCTTTCCCAGTTCACGAGATCATGTGTCCGGGCGATCCCGCATTGCGCCACGGCCGCACTCTGATCGGCGGGCGGTGCATCCGGGTCTCTTTTCTCCGTGCAGAACAATCCATAGATCCAGCCATCCTCATGCCTGGTAAGCCGGATATCGTAGATATTCGTTTCCACACCACCGGAGTCGGGCATGTGCACGGGCGAGTCCCAGAAGCGGAAGTTATCGATGCCATTAGGGCTTTCGGCGATCGCAAAAAAGGATTTCCGGTCCCAGCCTTCCACCCTGACCATCAGGACATAAGCATCCTTCCATTTGATCGCACCCGCATTGAAGACGCCGTTGACGCCGAACCGTTCCATAAGAAAAGGATTGGATCGCTCGTCGAGATCGTAACGCCAGAAAAGCGGCGCATGCGCCGCCGTCAGGATAGGATGTTTGTAACGCAGAAAGATGCCGTTGCCGGGTATGCGCGCTTCGTTGCGTTTCCGGATGAGCTCGGAGTAATGCGTCTCAAGCTGCGCCAATCTTTCCTTAAACGAGTTTTTCATGATGGTTAATTTGATCAGTATTCATCGAGCCTGTTCCACCAGGTCTTTTTGAGGATCAGAATAATGCCCAGCAACAACAAGGCGTCGATCAGCAAAGGCAGTTCAAGCTCCAAAACAATGTACATGGGAAGCAGGGTCAAACAGAGCTGTCCGGCGATACCCAGCACAATATTGAACATGTTGCGCCGGAAATTCCTGTTTCCGGCGAATTCTGCGTCCTCTTGCAGCACCAGCCGGTGAACGGGTCTCCACAAGCCCCATGGCCGCACCGTGCGATAGAACGATTTGAGAACAGCGATGTCCGTGGGCGGGTAAGCATACGAGCCGATCACCGATCCTGCTATCGACAAGAGGAAGATCACGGGCCAGTAATAGAGATCGAGCTCATGTAAAATGCCCCTGGACTTCAAAATAGCCAGCGCAATAGCAGGAATGATACCGGCCAGCATACCCCAGAAATAGCCGCCGGCGTTGAAACGCCACCAATGCCATTTCATGACATTAGCAGCCGCATAACCACCCCAAAGCCCGGATACGATCCATTGCAGTATCGTGTTTACATCCCGGATGAATAACCCCAGCGCAATACTGATCATCACGACCACGAGGCCCGCTGCATAATTCATCCGGATGGTCTTGCGATCCGAGGCCGAGGGGTTGATATATTTCAGATAGATGTCGTTGACAATATAAGCCTGTGCGGCATTGAGCGTACCGGAAAAAGTGCCCATGAACGCCCCGAGCAGACCCGTAAGCACGAGACCCATGAGACCCGCCGGCAGGAAATTGTCGATGGCGGCAGGCAGGATCTTTTCGAAATCAGCGCCATTGGCGGTCTGCAGATCACCGCTGATGTTCCCGTAATACAAAAGCGCCAGGACGGTAAGGCCGATGATCATCGAATATCGCACGGGCAAAAGGATGATCGAAACAAAACCGCTCATCTTGCTGGCCTCTTCCGGATTACGGGTACTGAGCACCTTCTGCATATCATAGTTGGGCGCGGGGCCGGCCAGTGCGACAAAAAAACCTTTGAACGACATCATCATAAAGAAAATACCGAAAAACGAGAAGCCGTCGCTCCGGATCTTCCGGACGGCATCGTCGATGATACCCCGCCAATCGAGACCGAGCCGCCAGCCAAAAAAAGGATCCAGCCATCCCCGCGGAACGTGAAGGCTCTGGCCCGACTGATGCAATCTATTCATGGCGATCCAGCCGATGCTTATACAGGCCACCGTCATGATCGCATATTTGATCACGTCGCCAAGAACGATGCTCTGCATGCCGCCAAGAATGGAATAGAACACGGCGATCAGCGTAAAGACGATGCCGTAAAAATGCGGAACATAGGCGGCCGGAACGTGAAAAGGGACAAAACGTCTGATCGACTCCCATGGAATAAAGATCTGCATGAACTTTCCCAACCCTACGAAACCATAGGCCATAAAACCCAGACAGCTTAGCAGGGCAAATGCCACGACGATATTGTGCGAGGAACGAACACCGGCGCCGCTTCGACCAAAACGCGTAGTCAGCCACTCGGCCCCCGTGGTGGCGTTGGAACGTCTCAGCCATCGGGATAGATACATCATCATAAAGACCTGGTTGAACACCGGCCATAGCCAGGGGATCCAGATACTTTTTAGCCCATACACAAAACAAAGGCTGACCATCCACATCGTACCGGAGATATCGAACATATCCGATGCATCGCTTAGCCCGAGCAGATACCAGGGCAGGGATTTCCCACCCATTAAATAATTCAGCTTATTCTGTCTGGCTTTCTTCCGCAGGACCCATCCGATGACTATCATGGTGATCAGATACGCCACGATGATGGAAATGTCCGCTAGTTTTAATTTCATTAGAGAAAAATAGCGAATTCCGCATGTACCGGCGTTAAAGATACCTGGCGGGTCGGGCAATAAACTACTACTATTTTATCCCATTATTGCGCCTTTTGTGCGGCTACCGCGCCATTATTTCGGTACACTATTGTATATCAATATTTTGCCAATTTATCGGGGCAGGGCTTTCAGGTTATACTTTTTTAACCCATCTTTGCTTGAATCTGACGCTTGCTTATGAATACGAACATTATCCGGGAGATCACGCCGTTGACTCAAAATGACTGTTTAACTATCTTCTCAAGGGTCAAAAAAGAGTTCAACTTTCCACTGCATTATCACGAAGAGCTGGAACTGAATCTGATCTTAAATGCCAGGGGCGCGAGACGCATCGTAGGAGATCATATAGACAACATCGACGATGTGGAGCTGGTGCTGGTAGGGCCGAACCTATATCACGGCTGGTTTAACCATCAGTGCAAGACTGACGAGATCAGGGAGGTCACGATCCAATGGCATAAGGATCTGTTTGAAGAAAAATTGCTTCGCCGCAATCAGCTGAGCTTTATCCGGAATATGATAGACAGGTCCCAGAAAGGCATTCTTTTCTCGCGCGATGCCACCGTAGCCCTGGCTCCCCGCCTGCTCTCGCTAAATCAAAAGGCCGGTTTCGACGGGGTATTGGAGCTGCTGTCGATCCTGCATGATCTCAGCACTTCGCGGAATATGCGGACGCTTTCCGACGCGTCGTTCACCAACCAACACTTTACTTATAACAGCAGGCGCATCGAGAAGGCATTCGAATACATGAACAACAATTATGACAAACAGATAACGCTGGGGGAAGTGGCCAGATTGGTGAGCATGACGGAAGTATCCTTTAGCCGTTTTATCAAAAAACGGACGGGGAATACCTTTATCGACAGCCTCAATGAGATCCGGCTGGGGCATGCGTCGAGAATGCTGATCGATACCACACATTCCATTTCGGAGATCTCCTACCATTGCGGGTTCAACAACATCTCCAATTTCAACCGCATCTTCAAAAAGAAGAAGACCTGTACTCCCAAGGAGTTCAGAGAAAATTTTGCTTCCGGAACAAGGGTATTTATTTAAGCCACCGGAACTGCCTTATGTCCGTTTTGGGCCACGAGGTCCATGTCCGGACGGGATTCATCGGTGAGCGCGACCTTGCCTCTTTCCTTGCGCACGACCCGGGAGAACAGGGAGATCTCCTTATCGAAAAGGAAACGGAAGAAAAGAAGCGTCCAGGATTTATGCGAGGCGAGCGTATCGTAATAATCCGGGGCCGTCTTTTTTATCTGCGGCAGCCTATTCCAGGGGATGGAAGGAAAATCATGATGCTCGTTATGATAGCCGACATTGAAAGCTACAGCATTCAAAACGCCGTAATAGCTAAAAGTTTCCTGCTGCTCGTCATGGGTGAGATAATGCTCCTGGATCCAACGTGCGCCCAGCGGATGCAGACCTACGGAGAAAAAGAAGGAAAGCAGCAGATACACGATCGCCTTGGGGCCGAATGCGACCCAGATAGCGGTAATAAAAGCGGCTTCCGCAATCCAGTTCAAGGCCACCCATTTGTCGAACGGCTTGATCTCCCGTAAGCGTGAGATGCGGAAAACCTGGAACAGGGGATAGAAGAGGAGCCAGATCACCTTGCCGACAAAGAAATTATTGATCAGCTTCGCTTCCCAGCGATTGGGAAGATCGGCATCGAGCTCATGAACGCCCTGGAACGAATGATGTTTGATATGATAGCGCTCGAACGAGACAGAGCTTGGAAATAGCTGGGGAAGATTAGAGAGGATGCCGGCAAGCCGGTTGGCCGCCCTGCTTTTGAATAAGAGATGATGGGCACATTCGTGGATCATCACAAATAGGGAATGGTCTGCAAAAGCGCCAAGCAGGTAAGCGGTGCCTACCACGATCCACCAGGAACTATCCCTGACCAACCAGGCAAATACAACCTGGAACGCCACCAGTCCCACGATGGCAAAGATGGTGTATTTGTTTTTTCCGATGAGTTTTCTCACTTCCGGATGCTGCTGCAGGATCTGACGCGTACGGAGCCTGTGAGGCTCCTGTTTTACGGAATAAACAAAGTCGGTTCTCTTTGACATAGCGTGAATTAGAAGTTTTCTTTTTTGATACGGGCAATATGCGTAAAAATACTAAAAAGAACGCGTTCCCTGCGGCTTGCAGGCCGGAATATTTTGCAGTATATTGTCGCTTAAATCTATATACCCAATGAAAATCCGGACCATCTTATCCGTATGCACCTTTCTCATGGCTGCCCTTGCCGGCAGCGCCCAGCCCGATACGGCTAAAATCAGCAAAAACGCCTTAGCTTACGCCGATAGCCTCGTGAAGGCAGACGCCTTCGGGAATTGGTCGTCATACGCCGATCTGGCGCCCGCGAGCGTCATCAAATACTATGGGGGAAAGGACGGCTTTATCACGCATGTCAGCGTCTGCCGGCTCAAGACCACGAGCGAGATACAGGAGGCCGCGCCGGAGCTCAGGCTGATCACGCTCGAAACCCGCAAAGAGCAATGGCAATGCGAGATCCGGCTCTCCCGCTATTTCCACAAAGAAGACAAGCAGTTTCACCTTATCACTTATCTCATCGGCCAGTCCCTGGACGAAGGAGAAACATGGAAATATTTCGATGTCAGCTATAATTCCGTGGCCAATATCATCTATATGTTCCCGGATATTATGGACGATATCGCCATTAACGAACCGGCCGTGCTGAGCCAGGAACAGGAGGATAAGCTGGCTCATAATAAGTAATTTACCAAGACCTTATTAAAGTAACTGCCTAAAGAAATCAATAACCATAGAATCAATTCTGAAAATGCCGAATTGCCTACGTATTTTTGACTTTTCATAGGATAAGGTTTAATGGTTAAAAACACTTTGATTAGTACGTCCCCGGTAGTCTTACCGGGGATTTTTTTGTAACATCTTGTATCTCAACGTCTTCAGCGCTTATCGAGAATGTACACATCCCATAGCCAGTTGCATAGGTGTAAGAAAAATCTGCAACGAGGTATCAAAAGCTACCGCCCACCCAGTTATATTACCAATCATCACAAGAGGAGGACCGTCATTCATCAAAACAGCGCGCTCCTACCGGATGTACTAACAGGGAGGGGCAAACTCGCCTTAACTTTACTTCATCAAATCAAACGGAGCATTGCCTCCTAATAAAATGAAACATCTTCCACGGGGTTGACGGTACGAGACCGAAACCTTCTTCTTCTCCAACTTTCCAACAATCAAGAAAGACAGATCACCGGGCCAAAGCCAAAGCGGTTATTGGTCGCCGTTGAACCTTTATTGTCCTAACTGAACGAACATGAAAAAGCTTATCGGTGTGATTGCCATAATGCTCACGCTCATCTTAACGGTTATCTATCGTCAGCTGACGGCCAGGCCGGCAAAGGATAGACCGACACGGGCGCACATTTCCGCCAGACTGCGGGAAGGGATGGCGCTCTCCTATCTGCTCTTCCAATAGCATAGCTCCGCATGCATCGTCGCTATGACCGAACAGTCGTAGGAGGCCATGCCATGCCCGAAAGTTTCCATAATTCATAAACCATTAAAATCAACAACTATGGCCTCAATCGGCAAAAAGATCCTATCCGCCTTCCTGGAGGTGGAGGAGCAAAAAAAAGTATCACGGGATGACGTGGATCATGTCGTCCAGCCTCCGCCTGCCATCGCCAGTGCGCATCCGGATCAGCGGTTTAGCGACTATTTCGACAAACTGTTCAGCGAGGCGAATATCCCCGGCCCGGACTACTATGAGTTCGCCAGGATGATAACGGCTATGCAGACGATCCCGGATGAACGCGCTCGTTATGCCGCAGCCTTTGCCGGTCTCCAGGTACAGGGGCTGGACAAGGACAAATTGCTTTCCACCGCAGGGGATTATCTGCGTGTGCTCACGGCCGATGCGGATCACTTTAACAAGACGGTCGACGAGGCCTTACAGGAAAAGGTCCATGCCAGAACGGCCGAGGTCGAAGACAAAGGCAAACGCATCCAGGCGCTGTCACAGGAGATCCTCGCGCTGCAATCCCAGATCGGGGCCATGCAAAACGAGATCGGCGAGGCAAAAGGCAAGCTGGAAGCAAACAGCAGCGCCTATGCAGCGGAAAGCGAAAGACACAAACAGCAGATCCAGGCTGACATCAGTAAGATCGAACACTATATACGCTAATTAAAAAGACACGACCATGAATACGCTAATGCAAAAAACAAGAACACCCCGCTGGTGGAGCGAGCCAAGAAATATCGCCACTGCCATCGTCGGGCTCGCTTTTGTGGCGGGACTGGCATACGGATTTCTGACCTATGTGCTCCCCTGGCTGGTAAAAGTGACCTGGAATCTCGTAAACCTCATTATCGGCGGAGTCATATCCGGCTTCCTGTTGCTTACGGTCTCGAACCGGAAATTCTGGCGGGCGCTGAAGTATCTGTCCGGGTTTATCGCCAACTATTCGATCGGGCTGGCCATCGAGCTGAACCCTTTCAATATCCTCCAGGCCAAGATCGACCAGGGATACAAGGACAGGGAAACGCTTTATAAACAGTCCGCGAGACTCAAAGGCAAACAAAGCGAGCTGGTGGAAAAGCTGAACGAAAAGGAAAAAGAGCTGCAGCTGAATGTCCGCAAGGTCAAGATCCTGCAACAGGAGGGGGGTAACGGCAGACAGGTAAGCTTGTACACGAACAACGTCATGCGCTGCCGTGAATACATCGACAATGTGACGCCGATAGTGGGCGATCTGAACAAGCTGATCCAGTTTGCAGATGCCGCCTATGAAGAAAGCGGGATCATGCTGGAAGACGCCAGGCTCGATCTGGAAGCCAAAAAGGACCTATACTACTCCGTTACCACGGGGCTCTCTGCCGTGACAAGCGCGATGAAGGCCTTCAGAGGCGACGAAGAGCTGAACAGGGATGCGGAAAAGGCCCTTGCCCTGCTAAAGGTGCGGATCGGCGAAAAGATCGGCCATATCAAATCGGCCATCGATGTGACCTCGCGCTTCATGGATGACCAGGTATTGGAAGACAAAGCCAAATCTGCAGAAGCCATCGAGCTGATCAACCGCTTCGATCTCGGGAAGGACTTCCATTACGCCGGATCGGTGCTGGCCGGTGAAGACAAAGGACGCCTGAAAGACGTGTCCACAGACCGTTACAAAAAATTACTCGATTAAACCTAATAAAACCAAAATATATGAGCCTCAAATTAAAACCTGCCGGGAAAGTATTAGTCATCGCTGTCGTCATAACAGCTGGTATTCTTGGAGTCAAGTGGTATCAGGGAAGGCCTAAAGACGCCAACAAGGCGATCGAATTGGGTAAGGTCGTCTTACCCGATGCTCCCGAAGCTTCGTTGAATGCGCATGCTGTTTTGTTACCCTTGCCGTCGTCCTCGGAAGCCGTCAATGGCGGGACCCGGATCACATGGGAAAGGATGGCCTGGAATGCCCAGTTCTCGGGCATGTACGCCAACGGCGGAGTCAGGACCACGAGGGGGTCCTTGTTCGACAAGGCCAATCTCGACATCACCTATCTGCGCCAGGACGACTGTAACAAGCAGATGGCGGACCTGGTGAAATTCGCGGGCGAGTTCAAAACAAATGGTAACGCGCCCGGTGTGCTGATCAGCTTTATGGGGGACGGGATGCCGGCCTTCATGACCTCGCTTTCTAAAGAGCTCGAGCCGCTTGGCCCGGAATACCAGCCCATCATTCTGCCCATAGCCCACGGTAAATCGTTTGGCGAAGACCAGATCATGGGGCCTCCTTCCTGGAAACAGGACCCGCATAATGCCATCGGGAAATGCGTAGCCGGGGTATTACGGGACGGAGACGTGAACATCCTGCTGAAATGGGCCGGCGACAACGGGATCAAGGTGAATCCCGATGAGACCACCTATGATGCGGACGCCGTAAACCTGATAGCCGCCAATGACTTCCTCGATGCTCCGAACAAATATATCACCGGATATACGGAGAGCCGGAAGATCATCACAAATGGAAAGACCACGGGCCGGGATACGACGGTAGGCGTAGACGCGGTAGCCACCTGGACGCCCGGTGACGTAAACGTAGCCACCAAAAAAGGTGGGCTGGTCACGATCGCCAACACGCGCCAATATGCTTCGCAGATGCCCGTTCAGACCATCGCCATCAAGAAATGGGCGTATGACCACCGTACCGATATCGAGAACATGATCATCGCCCTCGCCCAGGCCGGCGATCAGGTGAGGAGCTTTACGGACGCCAGGAAATTTGCGGCCAGGGTAAGCGCCGAGGTTTACCAGGAAAAGGATGCCGACTACTGGCTGAAGTATTTCAATGGTGTCGAGGAACAGGATGTACAGGGACTCAAGGTCAACCTGGGTGGCTCCGCCGTCTTTAACCTCGCCGATATGGCCAATACGTTCGGGCTTGGCAGTGATAAGGTAGACCGGTATAAAGCTGTCTACAATACGTTCGGCAATCTCATGGTCAAGATGTACCCTTCCATTATGCCGAGCTTTATGCCCTATGAAAAAGCAGTGGATAAATCCTTTCTGCTTAGCGTGATCTCCAATCACCCCGAGCTGCTGGAAGGCAAGGCCATCCAAACGAAATATGCGGCGGAGATCACCGAGACTGTATCGTCGCGATCCTACCACATCGAATTCGAGACGGGATCGGCCATCATCCGGCCTGAGTCCTACGGGACGCTCGATGAGATCTTCGAATCCGCGGTCGTAGCGGAAGGGCTCAAGATCGGAGTGTTCGGCCACACCGATAACAACGGCGGGGACGACGTGAATATCCCGCT
>DASZOW010000093.1:0-6038 GCA_035550615.1 Puia sp. | reverse complement strand
CCTTTACGGAAGAAGTACCGAGATCAATACCTAATAACAACATGGCAAGAAATTTTTGTCCGTCGTCCCCCCGCAAACGCTGTCGCCGCTCCTGCTGGATAACGAGGGGGTAAATATAAGCCCGTTTTTCGATTTTGTAACCGATTGCATAAATTTTTTTAAAATAGTTAATTTTAACCCCTTAACTTCCACTGTACATGACGGGAAAAAAAGACATTACTATCTACGACATCGCTAAAGTTCTTGGCCTTTCACCCGCAACCGTCAGCAGAGGCCTCAAAGACCATCCCGCCATCAACAGCAAAACGCGCAAACGCATCATGGACATGGCCCGCGAAATGGGCTACCGCTCCAACAGCTTCGCCAGCAACCTGCGAATGCAAAAGACCCACACCATCGGCATCATCGTTCACGAGCTGAAAAGCCAGTTCATCAGCTCCGTACTCGCCGGCATCGAAAAGGTCGCCACAGAAGCGGGCTACGACCTCATCATCGGCCATTCCTCCGAGACCTGGCGCAAAGAAGCCGCCAACGCCCACAATCTATTTCATAAACGCGTGGACGGCCTCATCGCCTCCCTCGCCTTCGACACGCAGGACATGGACCATTTCGATCCCTATGTAAAAAAGGGGATTCCCATCGTTTTCTTCGACCGGGTGGAAGAATTCTCCTACGGTACCCGCGTAGTCATCGATAATGTAAAGGCTGGCTATGAAGCTACCGCACACCTGGCCTCCCAGGGCTGCCGCCGCATCGCTCATATCACGGCTAACTTGGGAAGAAACGTCTACGCCGGACGTCTGAAAGGATATCAGCAAGCGCTCGCAGATTATGGTCTTCACTATGATCCGAGCTTGCTGATCGTAAACGACCTCAGCGAAACCGCCGCTATCCGCGCGGCCAGGCAGATCGTCGCCATGGACCCGAAACCGGACGGTGTATTCGTCACCAATGATTTTTTTGCCGCAGTATTCCTGCAAACGCTTAAAGAAAATGGTCTCCGCATACCGGAAGACATCGCCATCGTAGGCTTCAACAACGATGTCATCGCCCGCATCATCCAGCCCAAACTGACCACCATCAACTATCCTGGCGAAGAGATCGGCGAACAAGCCGCCCGCAGCCTCCTCGAACAGCTCGCCGGCCACAACTCGGCCCGCACCACGGACACGATTATTATCCGCTCCGAACTCATCATCCGCGAATCCTCCCTCCACCGGAAGATTTGACGAGCCGCCCGGACCCGCAACCGCTTACCCCGCCACCCGCGGCTGCATCGCCCATTTCTTCAACAACCGCATCAGCTCGTCCAGCCGCACGGGCTTGCTGATATAATCATCCATCCCCGCATTCAGACAATCCTCCCTGTCGCCACGCATCGCATTCGCGGTCAACGCCACGATCACCGGCTGTCTCCCGGGGCATAACCGGATCTCTCTCGTAGCTTCGAGCCCATCCTTCTCGGGCATCTGCACATCCATCAGGATCATATCATAATCTTTTTCGCCCACCGCCGCCACGGCCAACGCCCCATTCTCGACACAATCAGGCGCATATCCCAAATTACCGAGGATCTGCCGGATCAACTGCTGATTGATCAGGTTGTCTTCGGCGATCAATATGCGCAGCGGATAAGTAGCCCCGAACGTCACGCTCATCGTCTCCTGCTCTTCCGCGCTTTCCTCCACCTGCACCGGCACGA
This sequence comes from Puia sp., assembly GCA_035550615.1. Lineage (GTDB taxonomy): Bacteria > Bacteroidota > Bacteroidia > Chitinophagales > Chitinophagaceae > Puia. The sequence goes on along the minus strand of DASZOW010000093.1, from coordinate 4,336 downwards.
TCTCACCCGCCCTCGTCAATATCGTAAAGCTGAAAACGGTCCCCTCTCCCGACCGACTCCTCACCGAGATCTCCCCGCCCATCAGGTTGACCAGCTTTTCGCTGATCGCCAGCCCAAGACCGGTTCCCCCATACTTGCGCGTCGTAGACGAATCTACTTGTGAGAAACTCTGGAACAACATCCCGATCTTCTCCTCGGGTATGCCGATACCGGTATCCCTGACATCGAAATTCACGACCAACGCGCCAGACACGTCCGTCCGCACCAACCGCACACCGAGAAAGACTTCTCCCGAATGGGTGAACTTCACGGCATTGCTCACAAGGTTGATCAGCACCTGCCGCAAACGTAAAGCATCCCCCACGATCTGGGGCGGCACATCCGGCTCTATCCGGTAGACCAGGCGCAACCCGTTCTGCGTCGCCTTCTCGTAAAAAAGCCCCAACACGCCATCGATACAATGCTTCAGATCAAAAGGCTGCTGCTCCATCTCCATCTTCCCGGAGTCGATCTTGGAATAATCGAGGATATCGTTGATCACATTCAACAGGCTCTCGCCGCAGTTGAGGATAGTCGTATTATATTCGCGCTGCTGTGGCGTCAGCGAAGTCTCCGCCAGCAACGAAGCCATTCCTATGACCCCATTCATCGGCGTCCGGATCTCATGGCTCATCGTCGCCAGAAAAACACTCTTAGCCTTATTGGCCTGCTCGGCCTCTTCCCGCGCCTTCCGCTCCTCCTGCGACAAGCTCATCAACCGCTCCGTCCGCTCCTGCACCTGCCGCTCCAGTTCCCGGTTCAAAGAGTTGATCGTATTGATGCGCAACCGGTAAAAATAAATGCCGCCGCTGATGACAACCAATACCGCCAGCATCCGGAACCACCATGTCATCCAGAAAGCCGGCGTGATCACCACCTGCAGGCTCAACACCTTATTCGACCATTCACCGTCGTTGTTAAGCCCCCTTACCCGGAACATATATTTGCCGGGATCCAGGTTGGTATAGGTCGCCGAACGCTCCACCCCCACATTGTTCCAAGTCTTGTCAAAACCTTCCAGCATATAGGCATATTGCTTCTTGCTCTTGTCGGTATAGTTCAGCGACGCCCAGGAAAAGGAAACCACCGAGCTCTTGTAAGGCAACGTGACCTGCTGGGTCTCGGTAATGCTCCTGGCCAGGGGGGAAGGATCATGCGTGCTGTCCCCGATAGGAACCTCCCGGTTGAATACCTGGAAACCGGTCATCACCAGCGGCGGATCGTAAGCCTCTGACTTGATGTGGTAAGGCGGGATCACATTGAAACCGTTTACACCGCCGAAATAGAAGACCCCGCTGCGGCTGGCGCAATACGCCTGCTCCTTGAACTCGTTCGCCTGCAACCCGTCGGCAACGCCGAAATTCTGCGCATGCCGCAGCCTCGGATCGAACCGGCATAACCCCTTGTTGGTGCTGATCCAGAAATGATTCGTGGTATCTTCGAGCACACCGAAAATTACGTCGTCCGGCAACCCATCCCGGGTGGTATACGTGGTAAACAGGTTGGCGTTCACCTGGTAACGGCATAAACCCTCGGTTGTGGAGATCCAGAGATTACCCCACTTGTCTTCCATAATATTGTTGACATAATCGCTGCAAAGGCTGTTGTTCGCGGCCGTATGCCGGTAATGGGCAAAATGCCCCGTCAATGGATCGAACAGGTCGACCCCGCCGCCATCCATCCCGATCCACATCCGCCCCTTGCTGTCTTGCAGTATAGCATGGATCTTATCGTTACCAAGGCTATTGGCATCTTCTTCCCTATGACGGTAATGGACAAAGGAATGGGTCGAGGGATCATAAAGCTCCAGCCCGCCGCCGTAGGTGCCGATCCACATCCGGTGATTGCGGTCCTCGCAAAACGTCCAGGCATTGTTGCTGCTCAGGCTATGCGGGTCCTCGGGATCGTTCCGGAAATGCATATACGTATGCGCATGCGGGTTGAAGATGGTAAGCCCATCCGCCCAGGTACCTACCCAAAGATTGTTGTCGTTATCTTCCAGGACCCGCAGCACATAGTTGCCGCAAATGCTGTTGGGATCGCCGGGGATATGCTTGTAATGGGTGAACCGCTCCGTCTTCCGGTCAAAAAGGTGGAGACCGCCGCCATCCGTGCCGATCCAGAGATCATCGTGATGATCCTCATAGATACAAAGCACATGATTATCACTCAGGCTATACGGAGAGGCGGTATGCCGGAAATGGGTAAATTTCCGGTTGTCCCAGTTCACAAAATCCAATCCCCCCGCAAAGGAGCCTATCCACATATTCTTCTTCGCATCTCTGTAAATGCCATAAAGCGAGTTGGTGCCCAGACTGCTGGGATCGATGTCATCATGGAGATAGTGATGGAAGACATTCGCGGTATCCAGGATCACCAGCCCATCGTTCTCCGTACCGATCCAGGTATCGCCCTGCCCATCCTCGCCAAGCGAGTTGATGGTGTTGTAGCCCAACCCCGTGGTATCCCTGCCGCGCTTGCCGATATGGGTGAACTTGCCGGTACTCCGGTCCAGCAGGTCCAGCCCGCCATACGTGCCGACCCAAAGACGGCGGTGACTGTCCTCGAACACGGAAGCCACAAGGTTGTTCTGTATGGACTCCGGACGCCGCGTATGCATCATTCGCTTAAAGGTCCCCGTAGCCTCATCCAGCAGATCGAGCCCGCCGCCCAGCGTCGCTACCCAGATGCGATGATCCGCATCCTCGCAAAGCGCCTTGACGCTATTGCAACTAAGACTCCGGTCATCATTCTTCCGGTATACGAAATGGGTGAACTTCCCCGGCGAATCCATCCGGTTCAGCCCCCCATCGTCCGTTCCTATCCACAACCGGCCTCGGCTGTCGAGAAGAAGACATAGAACGACATTGCTGGACAAACTGGCAGGATCGGCGGGATTGTGTTGGAAATGGGTAAACTGCTCGGTGTTGCGGTCAAAACGATCTACGCCGCCACCCCAGCTGCCGATCCACAGATAACCCTCGGCATCTTCCACGATGCCTTGTATCAGGTTATTAGCCAGGCTCTTATCATCTCCGACCTTGTTCTTGTAAACGGTAAAAGTGTAGCCGTCATAACGATCCAGCCCCTCCCTGGTCCCAAACCACATGAATCCCCGGCTATCCTGCATGGTGCAGATGACATTACTATGCGATAATCCCTGGGCCGTACCAAAATGAACAAAGGAGAGATTGTCAGATTGGGCACGGGCCCCGGCAAATACGAAAAGCAACAAAAAACACCATGGATGGCGGTAAGACACAAACATACTAAAAAGGCCAGGTTGGGATACGTTTCAGAACGTAAAGCGCTGCGTCTTTATTGCAATAATGCCTTATACGACATTAGTATTGGAAACCCAACCGGAACAGGAACACCCCTCCATCCGTACCCTGCCCATAACAGGCCGAGAATACCACCTTCTCCAATGGCGCGATCCACAATCCCCCACCATATCCATCATGCCACCGGTGACTCTCTTCCCCGCGCTGCCAAACCCGGCCCACATCATTAAAGGCCAGCAATCCAAAGGTCCCCGGAAACAAATAGGTATTGAAATTCGCCAGCTTGATCCGCAGATCGATATTGTGATAAAATGCCTCTCCGCCCGCAAAACGGTACTTGCGGTATCCCCGCAGATTTTCCGTGGCTCCTAAGAACTGCGCCTGGTAGAACGCATATTGTCCAAAACTCTTGCCCCAGCCGACCCGGTTCGCGATCACCAGGTTCGCCCGGCTATCGAAGCTGGAATACACCGCCAGATCGGTACTCAATCGCGAGTAGGCCCCGCTGCTATGATTCAACCCGCCATAGCTGCCGAAATTCGTCCGCCAGAGAATGCCCCTCGAAGGCTCGATCTTATCGTCCCGGTTATCGACGACCACCGAAGCCCGGCCGCCGGCATACGCCTTGTCCAGGTATAAGCTGGCCTTGTCAAGACCGTTGATCGCCGTCTGATTGACGAACCGGTCGAAATTGTCGGCGCTGTCCACCGTAAAATATCCGAAAGCCGGTCCAAACGCAAGCGAAAAGGCCTTCCCGAAACGCTTCCGTAAAAGCAGATCGAACTCATAGCTGTCATACCGCGCCCGGTAATATCGTATCCCTTCCTTGGCATTCTTGTCGTAAATGGTCTCATTCCCGAAACCGAAGAAATTGACGGTATTGTCCGGCGCCTTGATATCGACATCCGTCAGCAGGTCCAACCGCCCGATAGCGTCGATCGCCTCCAGGTCGTATCTGAAATCATACGCCTTTGTGCTCAGGGAATGGGATGCCATCAACGTCTGCATCGTCT
>DASZOW010000092.1:0-3556 GCA_035550615.1 Puia sp. | reverse complement strand
CATCAAAAAAAATAAGGAAACACTTCTCATGGGGCGCACAAAAATTGTATTTCCCCAAAAGATAATACATTTTATCTTACCAGGATCATCGTGCCCTTGTGGAACACCGTCTTGCCCATATAGGAAATGCCCTGCACCATCCACACGTATGTTCCGCTCGCCACGGGCTCGCCGTTCACCCGGCCATCCCAGCCATCCCCCATCCTCGTCGTACTGTAGACGAGCCGGCCCCAGCGATTATACACCCGGAAATATTGCAAAGTGGCTATCCCCACGGGTATCGGCCGGAAGATGCTATTGGTAGCGCCGCCCGGCGTAAAGGCATTGGGAACAAAGATATCCGGCCCGGTACTGAAGACCTTGACCAGGATATTCGTCGTCCCCGTACACCCGTACTGCGAGGTCGCGGTGATGAAGTACCGCACCGAATCCATCCCCATGGTAAAGGTCGCAATAGGATCGGCGATATCCGGATCATCCAGGGCCGTGGAAGGCGTCCAGTTGAAGCTATCCCCACCCGGTGTGGTGGTGTCATTGGAAGTCGCATGCAGTTGCAGCGGTTGATTGACGACGATAGACGTATCATGTCCGGCATCTACGATGATGGGCGGCAGGACCACTACATGGAACGTATCGATCAGCAGATTGGGGCAGCCGGCACTCTCCACGCTCAGCACATAGTTCGTCGTCTTCAACGGGGTGGCCGTGGCGCCTATCGAATACGGCAGCTCGACGATACTCCCATCCCCCTCATCGGTCAGCGGTTCGGTATAGGCCCAGGAGAAGCCGGTGCCGGAGATGATATTGGCATTCAAAAGTGCCGGTGTACCATAGCAGATCAGCGTATCCCTGGGGCCATATGTCGCCTGCGGGAAAGCTGCTTGGACGATATTGATGGACGCCGGATCACTGTTTTTCTGCGGACATACGCCGCTTTGCACGACAACCCGGTATTGTCTGGACGTGGTCAGGTTGTTGACCTGGTAGATGCTGTCCGGATAGGTCGGAACAAAATCCGTCCATGTAATGCCATCGTCCGCGGAAGACTGCCAGTTCACCGGCTTGCCAACCTGTCCGGCAAGCGTGAGCAACGCGTCCTTGGTCTGGTTGAGGCAAAACTGCATCGAGGCCGGGCTCAACGCCCCGCCCACGGTCTGCGGGTCCACCCAGACTACCGTCGGCGCCGCGGTATCGATCTCACACGACTCTCCATTCTGCACCAGCGCCCGGAACGTCGTCGTATCCGTGAGATTGGTCGCCGTATAATCGTATGTCGTATCATTGATCGTCGTGTAATGAATGCCATCGGACGACGCCAGCCAGTCGAGGACGCTCCCCCTGGCGCCTGTCAAAGACAAATTCACCGAATTGGTACCCGAGCAAACTTCGGCCCCCCCAGTCAGCGCACCGGCGATCGTCGGCGGCGCCGTCGTCACGGGTAGATTGGCCGTCAGGTTGGCGCAGCTGTTCTGTTCGCGGGCAGTCACCGCCCCGGGGTCAATACCGATCTTCACTTGCAGAATGCTGCTGTCGCCGCCGGAGACGATGCTCCAATCTCCCGGGACCTGCCATTGATAGGTGGCGCCCGCGAGAGAAGGAACGGAATAGGTGAGCGTGCTGCCCTGGCAGGCAACCGTATCTCCGCTGATCAGCAATCCCCCGCACGTGCTCCGGAGCGCGATATAAGAATAGGCAAAATGCCCGCCTGGAACGCAATTGTCGGTCTCGAAGGTCAGCGTCACCTGCTGCCCGCGGTAGGGCGCCAGATCGAAGGTCACCTCCGTCCAGCCCTTGTACCATACATCATAAAGATGCTCGTTGGCGCCGGCGCCTACCCCGTTCGGGTTCGGATTCGCCGAAGGCGTCTTACTGGGAAAAAAGCCGTTTGCCTCGGCCGCCGCCGTATCCAGCGTGGCATTCCCGCCTCCAGAATTGGCATTGTTGAATGTCGGAAGATAATATTGCGGCGATGCGCACCTGATCACGCTATCCGCCGTCCGGAGGGTAGCGGAAAATAGCGGCTGCTGATTGCTGTTATGGGCGCCGTTCTCCAACACCATGGCATAGGCGTATGTCATGGTATAAGGCGTCGTAATCGGTCCCGGCGGCACATTGATCCGGTAGCTCACGCCTCGAACATACCCGCCACCGGTAGACCTCCCCGAACTATGAGTAATAGTCGTCGAGCCCAGTTTGATCGTCTGCCCATACTGGTAACCATTGACGTTCGGGATCGTGTTGAAGAAACCATACGGGTCCTTGGAATTGGCGGTGATGACCTGGATGCCCGTTATGCTCGGTAGATTGAACTCGGAAATGCTGCCGACTCCTAAAGTCCCCGAAGGCGCACCCCTTGTCGAATCATAGGTCACCGTATCCGAAGCGGGATTGCCGCCGGCATTATTGCCGGTATAAGCCTCCCAATGCGTCAAATTACCAAGGGAAAAATTACTATTCAATGGACATACCTGATCCTGCGCAGCAGCAACATTACAGATAAGCAGGCACACTACAGGTAAAAAATGCTTCATCGGGCGATATTCTACGAAGTATTACGAAGGAATTTACGCCAGAGTTTACTCATCTGGTAGTTATTTTTTCGAAAACCGGCCCCAAGAGCCGCCAATTTCTCACAACACGCTGAATTTCCGGTGACTACCAGCCTCCCTGTAACCCCATTTTCAATGCCTTTTGATACTTCCGCAGATCGAAACTGTATAAATAGGGCGCCTTATGCGCGACCCCTGTCCGCTTTTCATCGAGACTTTTGAGTATTCCATAAGAAAATATCTTCCGCTGAAAATTTCTCCGGTCGAGCTTCTTCCCCAAAATCGCCTCATATAATTTCTGCAGTTCGGGCAACGTAAACTTCCGCGGCAGCAGATTATACCCCACCGGCTGATAATTCAGCTGCGATTGCAAGGTCGCCAATGCCGACGTCAGGATCTGATCATGATCGAGGATCAAGGGTCCCCGCTCTCCGAGATTGTACCAGTCACACGTATCCGATAAGACGTCGGGCCTCGGCACCACCTGTGAGAACTCGACCAACGCATAGAAACCTACGCTGATGAACCGCTGGGCAAAAAAGCTTACCTTCTCCAACGGCACACCCGCCTGAAGAAGACTCTGCGGCCGGGTATTCGGATCGCTTCGCAGCGGATCGCTGAACACGCAAAACTGCTGCAGAAAAATGTTCTCCAGCCCCGTTCGCTCACACAAGGTCCGGCTGGCCGCTTCCTCCAACGTCTCGTCGTTCCGCAAAAAGCCGCCCGGTAAAGCCCGCTTCTCCTCGTGCTTCATCTTTAACAGCAATATCTTTAGCTGTCCTGCATGAAACCCAAAAACGACGCAGTCCAGCGAAATGTGGGCCAGGAACTCGCGATTAGCCCTTTCCAGGAAATCCTCTAAGCTTTCTTCCATAAGCATTCACCCCAAAATACCAAAATCTCCCGATATCTCAGCAACCATCTTGGTGACAAATGCCCGCATCCAGTCTGCATTCCGGTCGGCCAGCGCCCGCCCCGTGGCGGTATTCATCAACGCCGGCAGCTTC
>DASZOW010000091.1:0-3085 GCA_035550615.1 Puia sp. | reverse complement strand
ATACGCGGGGATCGAACCGATCACCGGAACTTTTGCAAAATCTACGACAGCCGAAAGCCCGCTGCCCTCACACATCTCGCTGAGATGACCAAGCAACCCGAAACCGGTGACATCGGTCATGGCCTTTACGCCGGCAATCTTTCCCAATTTCTCGCCCAGCGAGTTCAGGGCGACCATACTCTCCAACGCGATTGCCGCATCCTCCGGCTCCAGCAAACCTTTTTTCTGGGCGGTGGACAATACTCCTACTCCGAGGGCCTTTGTCAGATAAAGCCGGCAACCGGCGGTAGCCGTCGAATTGCGTTTCAAATGCGCCATCGAAACAATACCGTTGACGGCAAGCCCGAATACGGGTTCCGGACAATCGATGCTGTGACCACCGGCCAGTGCGATACCGGCTTCCGCACAGATCGCGCGCGCTCCTTCCAGCACCCTCGCCGCCACCTCGGGCGCTAGCTTCTCAATGGGCCACCCAAGGATAGCGATCGCCAACACGGGTTTCCCACCCATGGCATACACATCGCTGATGGCATTCGCCGAGGCAATGCGGCCGAAATCAAAAGCATCGTCGACTATGGGCATAAAAAAATCTGTGGTCGAGATCAGGGCCTGTCCGCCGCCAAGCTCCCATACCGCCGCATCATCGCGCTTGTCATTGCCTACCAGCAATCTCGGGTCGGGAACGGCAGGAACGGAACTATGCAGGATCTTATCGAGAATGGAAGGACTGATCTTGCAACCGCAGCCTGCCCCATGAGAATATTGTGTGAGTTTTATAGCTTCCATAGTTTATACGCTCAACAGCGCTTTTCGCGTTTCCGCGGCTTTTAATAATTTACGGGCATTGACTGCCGGGTCCTCATCGGACAGCGGCACCTCGACAACCGTCCGGGGATCGCGATCGCTTAGCCCACGGCGATAGGTCTTGTCATAATATACCAATACAAGCCGTATAAAATCCTCCATGCGGTCTTCGCCGATTGCGGCAATCGCCTGCTTCGTCTGCTCGGGGCCCAGTCGCTTCCGGATCCTCTCCGTACAGGCGACCAGGAAATCTTTGTCCAATGAACCATATTCCCGAAGCAACGCCCGGACACGCTGATCCACCGGCGCCTGCAGATCGAAAGACAAGGCGCTTCGCAACTGGATCCAGAATGGCTTCGGCAGCAGACACCGGCCGATATTCTGCGATTCGTCTTCTATCCAGATCTTCCTGGCCGGATCGAGTCTCGACAAGGTAGCGGCCAGGTTGTTCTCGAATTGCTCCTGTGTAGGCTGAACAAGCCTGTTAAGGCTGCCATAGCTCGATCCCTGGTGTTGCGCGAGATCTTCGAGATCCACCACCTGTTCACCGGCCTTACCAAGCTGCAGCAGGATATGGGTCTTCCCCGAACCGGTATAACCGCCGATGACCCAAAACGGATATGGCCTTTCCCATTGACGCGCCACCCAACGCCTGTAGCTCTTATAGCCGCCTTGTAATAGATAGATCTCGAAGCCATACAGATCGAGCGCCCAGGCCATCACCGAGCTGCGCATTCCACCCCGCCAGCAATGCACGGCGAGCTTCTTTCCAGGAGCTATTTCGAGCGCCCGACGGACAAATCCGGACCATTTTGGTCCCGTAAGATCGAAACCCAGCAGAATTGCCGCCTCGCGGCCCTGTTGCTTATAGGTAGTGCCGACCTGCGCCCGTTCGGCATCGGTAAAAAGGGGCAGGCTAACGGCCCCGGGGATATGCCCATGGATAAATTCGGCAGGCGCACGCACGTCGATAACAGGCAGATTCCCGGCCCTTTTCTGGAATTCCTCGATGGTGATCCGATGCGTCATCGCAAATGCGCAAAGATACCTAATTTTAGGGCATAAAATCTTGGATTATGAATGCTAAGTCCACCCTCATTGCCGCTTGTTTTTTTATCGGCGCATTTTTCCCGCTTGGCGCTTTCTCCCAAAACGCTCCTTCCGCACAGCCGGCCGACCCCTGGACGCCCAGCCAGTTAATGGCCCCCGCCGATCTGGCCTCGAGGATCAACACAGGCACGCAGCCGCTCATCATCTGCGTAGGCCCCGGCGGGCTGATCCGGGGATCCGTGGAAACAGGCCCCGCACACGAACAAGCCAGCCTCGATAAGCTGCAGACCCTGCTCGCCAAAGAAAACCGCGACCGCGAAGTCGTCATCTACTGCGGCTGTTGTCCCTTTGTACACTGCCCCAATATCCGGCCGGCATTTAACCTGCTAACCTCCATGCATTTTACGCATGCATATCTGCTGGATCTCTCTCATAATATCAGGATAGACTGGATCGAACACGGCTACCCGGTCAAGGATGCCCGGTGATCTGTCCGAAAAAGCCTAAATTCGCCCCCATCCAACACTCAGCACCATGCGTAGTAAGGATGTTCATCCGTCAGTCAGGGGAATGCGAACGACCGCTCTTGGCATCGCCATCAGCATCGTGCTGGTCTTCGTAAAATTCATCTCGGGATATCTCGGTCATAGCTACGCCCTCATAGCCGATGGCTCCGAAACCGCAGCGGACGTCCTTAGCTCCGCCTTGTTGTGGATCGGCCTGCGCATCTCCCTCAAACCCGCCGACAAAGAGCACCCTTATGGCCACGGCAAAGCGGAACCGCTGGCCGCAATAGCAATCGCCCTGTTCCTGGTAGCCACCTCGGTCTGGATCGCCTGGAACGCCATCATCTTCATCCGCACCCCACATCATCTTCCAAAAAAATTTACCCTTGGCGTCCTGCTGATCGTCATCCTGATAAAAGAGGCCATGTTCCGCTATGTGCTGAAAGTGGGCAAGGAGATCGATAGCCGGGCCGTGAGATCGGATGCATATCACCATCGCAGCGATGCGATCACCTCTGTGGCTGCATTTATCGGAATACTGATCGCTGTTTTGATGGGCAAAGGCTATGAATCGGCGGACGACTGGGCCGCACTCGTAGCGTCGTTTATCATCTTATACAATGGCATCTCGCTGCTACGCCCTGCCCTCAATGAGATCATGGACGCCGCCCCCTCTCATGAGATCGTACGCAAGGTCCGCGACCTGGCAGCCAACATCCCCCAGG
>DASZOW010000090.1:0-6841 GCA_035550615.1 Puia sp. | reverse complement strand
GAATTCGGCGGTATAGCTGTTGAAACCCGGGTCGGCCAGGGGGTCGCTGCTGGCGCCTACGGTGATCCAGTTGGAGGCCGTATAGGTCGAATGCTGGAAATGCGGGTTGGGGAAGTTATCGGTGGTGTCTACATCCGCGTTGTCATTACCCGCCGCATGTACGAGCAGGACGCCTTTGCTTTCCGCATAGCTGACCGCCGAATCGACCCAGCGTTTTTCCGGCGACAGATTCTTGCCGAAGCTCATATTGATCACCCGGGCGCCATTGTCCACGGCATAGCGGATGGCCAGGGCGATATCTTTGTCGTGTTCATCGCCATTGGGTACGGCGCGGACCATCATGATGCGGACATTGTCGCAGATGCCATCGATCCCTTTGCCATTGCCTCTTTCCGCGGCGATGATACCCGAAACATGGGTTCCATGCATGGGTTCGCCGGCCATGACATCGTTATTGCCATAATACCGATCGTTGATATCGTTTTCGTTGTCCTTGACGATCTCGCCGCGGTAATCCTCAGGCGCATTTTCCTTGACGGCGGCTTTCTTATCGCGTTCGTCGACCTCTTCGCTAAACTCGGTGATAAAGGTCTTGTTGCTCATGTCCATGATCTTGTTGGCCTTGAACATATAAAGGAACCAGTTCTTCGCGCCCTTGCTTTCCGTAGTCCTGGTCTGGAAGGTATCCAGGTCGTTACCCGTATATTCCGGTTTGCCCATGGCCGCCTGTAAGATGCTGTCGCTGCGGATGCTGGCGGTCAGCGCGCGATGAAGGGCATAGAGATCGATGTCGTTGTCGGAGGCGTCGCCCATGATGGATTTCCGGGCTTTGACCCACATGTGATAGTCGTCCTTGTCGTCCTGGCCGAACGCCGTCGTATCGAGATCGGGGACGTCGAACCGTTTTTTAAAGGCATAATAAACCCGGGCTTCCTCCTGGGAATCGTCCTTGACGTTGGCGCCGTCCTTGCCGCCGATGAAGTTCCAGCCGTGGATATCGTCGACATAGCCGTTGTGATCGTCGTCGATGCCGTTTCCGGGGATCTCTTTAGGGTTGGTCCAGAGGACGTCTTTGAGGTCTTCGTGGAGGGTATCGACGCCGGAGTCGATGACGGCTACCAGCACGGTCTTGCTTTTTAATTTCTTCAGTTTGGCGAAATCATAGGCTTTGTTAACACTGATCCCATAGAATCCATCTTTGTCTTTATCCATCAAGTGCCAGCCTTTGGGTAATTCGGTTTTAGCAGAGGTGCCCTGGGCAAACATCGTTATGGGGCAGGCTAATAAAAACATCAGCAAACATTCCTTCCAGCGACGGGTCATTTTCGTTGTTTTTAGTTTCATGTGTGTATGTTCCGGATACGATCCGGTTGGTCTCAATCCTGTAAAATAAGGGTTTTAGCGGGTTAGCCGCCCTAAAAATTACAGGAGTGGCTTTATTATCTTGTTAAAATTGTCATTTTTCAAGGCTAAGCTTTAGTTCGACCCGCCGGTTCGCGGCCCGCCCTGCGGGTGTCCGGTTGTCGGCGATCGGGTGGTCCTGTCCATAGCCGACGGATGTCAGCCGGGTCTCGGGTATGCCTTTGCTCATGAGATAGGCTTTGACGGCGTCTGCGCGTTTGCCGGACAGCCGGAGGTTCTTTTCCGGCCGGCCCGAATTGTCGGTGTAGCCTTCGATGGTCAGGTGCCAGGAGGGGTGCGCCTGCAGGATTGCCGCCAGCTGGTCGAGGACTGTGAAGGTGCCATCTGTGAGCCGGTCGCTGTTCGGAGTAAAGAGGACGTTATGAGCGATATAGTTGATCTGTTCCGTCGCCTGTCTGATCTCCGGCACCGGGGCGGGGAGCGGGCAGCCATGGTTCTCTACGGCGCCTGCACTATCCGGGCATTTATCTTCTTCGTCATTGACGCCATCGTGATCCCGATCCGGTATGGGGCAGCCGTGATAGCGGGCCAGCCCGGCGACGGTGGGGCAGGAGTCATGTTCATCGTCGATGCCGTCGTGGTCGGTATCGGGTATAGGACAGCCGTGATAGCGGGCCAGTCCGGGGACAGTGGGACAGGAATCGTGTTGGTCGTCTACCCCGTCATGATCGTTATCGGGTCCGGGACAGCCATGCCAGGCCGCGGAGCCGGGTTGAAGCGGGCAATCGTCCTGTTCGTCGAGGATGCCGTCCTTATCCGTATCGCGGGGTTTTCTCGGCGCGGAGCCCGAGGAACTGAGCCAGACACCTAGTGTCGCGCCGAAAACTTCGTGGTGAAAGGTCCCTTTGAACGGATAGTAAGCAGCGTTATAAAAATTGGTGAGCCCGCGGCTGTAATAGGCGCTGAGCACGACCTTACCCAATTCGAAGCCGGCCCTGCCGTCGACCCCGATGTCCCAGGTCTTATAGGTGTCCGCGCCTTTTCCTACCGTCACGGGTTTGGAGTCGCTGTTGTATTTTCTCGTCGGGTCGGTGATCAGACTTTCGGTGGTCACGTTGCCGCTATAGATGAAGCTGAAATAGGGCCCGGCGCTGATGAAGAGTTTGTTATTGCCGTTGCGGGTGATGGGGATCTTGTAAGTCAGGTTCAGCGGCATTTCGACATAGCTCAGCTTCAGGGTCTGTTTGTTGTAGACGGTATCAGTAGCCAGGGCGGTCAGCGAATCATTGTTCCGGTCGTAGACGCGGCCTTTGGAGATGTAGGAGATCCAGGGTTGGAAATACAGCCCGGTATGGCCTATGGGGATCTCGAGCATGACGCCGAGCTGGAAGCCGGTGCGGGACCGGTCGAACGGTCTTGTGGTCGTGTCCCAGCCGGGGATATTGTTGGTTTCTAATACTTTGTCAGAGTTAACTCCACCTAAAATCCCAAGCCGGACCTGCGCCTGCAGATGGATGAATGTGGAAGAGATCAACAGTAAAAGGAGTAGCCATTTTTTCATAACCGCAGATAGAACGGACAGATTGGCCGGGGGTGTCCGGCCATGCGTTATAACGTATTACCGGACAGATTATTTTGCGTAACCCCGGGGGGAAATCGCGGGTCGCGGCGGGGTTCCGAGGGGGCGGCAGCCCGGGTTTGGAGATTTGGCGGCCGGTTTAAATCGTGAATTTGATGCCCTGGGCCAGGGGCAGCTGAGTGGAATAGTTGATCGTATTGGTCTGGCGGCGCATATAGGCTTTCCACGCGTCGCTGCCGCTTTCGCGGCCGCCGCCCGTTTCTTTTTCACCGCCGAAGGCTCCGCCGATCTCGGCGCCGCTGGTACCGATATTGACGTTGGCGATGCCGCAGTCGCTGCCCGCTGCGGAAAGGAACTGTTCCGCTTCCCGCAGGTTGAGGGTCATGATCGAGGAGGAGAGGCCCTGGGGTACGCCGTTCTGGATGGCGATGGCGTCGTCGATGGTCTTATACTTCAGCAGATAGAGGATCGGCGCAAAGGTCTCCTGGGCCACTATGGGGTAGGAGGGATCGGCCTCGGCGATACAGGGGCGGACATAACAGCCGCTCTCGAACCCGTCGCCGGCGAGGACTTCGCCTTCGACGACAAAGCGGCAGCCTTGTTGTTTTCCCATTTCGATGGCCTTTTTATAGCTGGCTACGGCATCTTTGTCGATCAGCGGGCCGACGTGATTCTTTTCGTCGAGCGGGTCGCCGATCTTGAGCTGGCCGTAGGCGGTCTTCAGTTTCGACTTGACGTCATCGTAGATCTTTTCCTGGATGACGAGCCGGCGGGTGGTGGTGCAACGTTGACCGGCGGTGCCGACGGCGCCGAAGACGGCGCCGGGAATGGCGATATTCAGGTCGGCATCTGCCGAGACGATGATGGCGTTATTGCCGCCCAGTTCGAGGATGGAGCGGCCGAGACGTGCGGCTACGGTCGTTCCTACTGCTTTGCCCATGCGGGTGGAGCCCGTGGCGGAGACCAGGGGGATACGCGTGTCGGCCGCCAGCCATTCGCCGGTCTCGCGGGCGCCGTTGATCAGTCCGCTGACGCCTTCGGGGACGTTGTTGGCTTTAAAGACCTCGGCTACGATATGCTGGCAGGCGAGTGCGCAAAGGGGCGTCTTTTCGGACGGTTTCCAGATACAGGTGTTACCGCAGACCCAGGCGAGCATGCTGTTCCATGACCATACAGCCACGGGGAAATTAAAGGCCGAGATGATGCCCACAACGCCCAGCGGATGCCATTGTTCATACATGCGGTGGGCGGGTCTTTCGCTATGCATGGTCAGACCGTGGAGCTGGCGGGAGAGGCCGACGGCGAAATCGCAGATGTCGATCATCTCCTGGACCTCGCCATAACCTTCCTGCAGGCTTTTTCCCATCTCATACGACACGAGGCGGCCGAGGTCGGTTTTGTGTTTGCGCAGCGCTTCACCGATCTGCCGGACTATCTCCCCGCGTCGCGGAGCGGGCCACTGGCGCCATTCCGTGAAAGCCTTTTGGGCAGCGGCGACTACCGTTTCATAGCCTGCACGGTCGGTAGCGGTTATGGCGGCTATCGGTTTGCCATCCACGGGGGAAGACGAAGTAAAAGCGGACGCGGTGGACGTTTGCCAGTTAGAGCCGGTGGACGTGCCGGCATTATCCGCGGAAATATGTAGTTGCTTAAGAAATTCCATATAAAAAAAGCTTGCGATCATGATAATCGCAAGCAATTTAGGAAAAACTAACCACTAACCAGTGGCCTCAACCTTAACTTAAAATCTACTATGAAAAAACTGGTCTCAGGCCGGCATCTACCTTGCCGGCAACTTACAATACGAGCAAGCCGGGGTCCGGGTTGCGTAAACCGGGCCGGAGGGGACAACCTATCGGTGAAATCGGTAAAAAAGCGGGTAAACGGGCGGGATCGGCACCAGGGTATGCGTTCGCCGATGGCCGGGATCGATGGGCTCGGACAATCAGTTCAGCTTGTTCTCCATGGCGGCGAAAAAGCTTTCGCTGTAGCTAACGCCGATGGGTATCTCTTTGTCGCCGATCCTGATCTTGCTTTTGCTGATGTGCTCGATCTTGCTGATCGGGACGATATAGCTGCGATGCGCGCGGATGAATTCGCGGGCGGGCAGTTTCTGGGCGATGGTTTTGAGCGTCATCAGCGTGAGGATGGATTTGCCGGGGAGATAGATCTTGATATAGTCGTCCAGTCCTTCGATATAGAGGATCTCCTTGAGGTTGACCTTGACCATCTGGTAATCCGATTTTACGAAGATATAGCCTTCGTGGAGCTCCTGGCTGGTGAGATAGTCGACATATTCCTTGGCCTTGTAGACGGCTTTGAGAAAGCGATCGTATTCGATGGGTTTGAGGAGATAATCGATGGCGTCGACGTTGAAGCCATCGACGGCATATTCGCTGAAGGCCGTGGTGAAGACGACGGCAGTATTCTTCTTATTGATGATCCGGGAGAATTCGATCCCGTTGATATCGGGCATCTGGATATCGAGAAAGAGGATGTCCACGGGGGAGGCATCCATCACTTTCTGCGCCTCAAAGGGGTCGGTGAACACACCTTTCAGATCGAGGAAATAGATCTTGGCGATGTATTTCTTCAGCACCTCGAGTGCCAGGGGTTCATCGTCGATGGCTATACACGTTAACATCACACCGGAATTTTTAGGTGAACGATAAATTCATTGGTCTTGTCGTCTATCTGCAGCGAATAACGGTCTTCGTAGAACAGGTCGAGCCGGCGTTTGGTGTTGCTGATACCGATGCCTGTGTTATCCGAGACGCGCAGCAGCACGTTGGGGTGTTTCTGGTTGCAAATACTAAAGTACAACGAATCTTTCTTTATTTCCAATAAGATCTTGATGGGGCTGCGTTCCCGTGTGCTGATCCCGTATTTGAAGGCATTCTCCACAAAGGGGAGGAGTAGCAGGGGTGCGATCTGCCGGCCGAGCGGTTCGCCGCAGATGCTGAATTCGATGATCGTTTTGTCGGTGAGCCGCATTTTTTGCAGTTCGATATAATGCGAGGTAAACTGGATCTCTTTTTCCAGCGGGACGAGGTCGTTCCGGGCTTCCGTGAGCACATACCGCATGATGCTGGATAGCTTCATGACGGCGGCGGCGGTATGTTCCGATTGGGCTGAGGCCAGGGCGTAGATATTGTTCAGCGTATTGAACAGAAAATGCGGGTTGATCTGGGCTTTGAGGAAGGAGAGCTCGGCTTTCAGCTTTTCGTTGGCGATCTCTTTGTTCCGCTGTTCGGATCGCAGCCATTGGTTGATGACGCGGATGCCCGTGCTGAAGACGAAGACGAGGAGGAAGAGGACCAGGTTGGCGGGGTTGACCAGCGGGCGGACGCGTTCCCGTTCCCTGGGGGCGCCTGGCCGGCTATGGGCGGGATTGGCGTTGTTGTGGCCCGGGTTTACGGCGCTTGAGGCCGGGTTCACGGCAGTGGGGGCTGGGTTTGCGGCGCTTGAGGCCGGGTTCACGGCAGTGGGGGCCGATTTCTCCGCACTGCCGATTCTGACGTTGCCGGGGCGCGGGCCGTTCCCGCCGCGATTCGCATTTGAGATGGCCGTGTTAGACGAAGAGGAGGAAAACACCGAGTGATAGATGCGGGGCAGAAAGGTATAAAAGATCATCAGGCCGAGGATCAGGATGGTATAGGAAATGAACTTTTTCTGATCCAGCATCCTGGGCAGGAATGCATAGGTATTGAGATAATAGAAGGCGATGATGAAGGCATTATTGATGACAAAGAAGGTCGTGAGATAATGGTCTTTAAAAAAGGCAAAATCCATCTCCCGCGGCCTGGGGTAGAACAGGACGGGCAGCAGCAGAAAACATAGCCAGGCGGCTATGTGGATCACGATCTGTACGGTAAGTTTTTTCATATCATGTGCGGGCCG
>DASZOW010000089.1:0-10498 GCA_035550615.1 Puia sp. | reverse complement strand
CAAAAGAGGCTTCTATCATTCTGCCAAGCGGATCATGCACCGGGCATGGTATCGATCTGCCTTGCAGCTTCTCCACGATCAGGCGTCCGGTACCATCTCCTCCATCGCCAATGGGAAAACATTCAAAAGTACCGGATAACCGGCTTTGCTCCAGCCCCACTCTAATGGCTTCAGCAGCCACTGCGGCATCCAGACTATGTTTAAATGCATTGGGAGCAATCAGGATGTACATATAAAAAAGGTTTACCTCTCCACCCGGTTCACCGGTTTTCCGTTTATGAAAGACGCCAGGTTGCCGACGGCAATGTCGAGTAGCCGGCCCCTCGCCTCGCGGGTAGCCCAGGCAATATGTGGAGTAATGATACAGCGAGGAGCCCTCAGCAGCGGATTGTCGGCACAAGGTGGCTCGATAGACAGCACATCTAATCCCGCACCGGAGATCACTCCTTCCTCCAGCGCATCGGCGAGGTCCTTCTCCACGATGATCGGACCACGGGAAGTATTCAAAAGCAGCGAAGACGGTCTCATCATGCGCAGTCTCGCACTATTGACCAGGCCCCTGGTCTCCGGAGTCAGTGGACAATGGATCGATACCACATCCGATTGTCTCAGTAGTTCGTCCAAAGATGTCCCTCCTTCCTTGCCCGTCGCCAATACCTTCATTCCAAAAGCCGTCGCCACCTTTCCCACTTTTTTGCCTATGGTCCCATATCCGATGATCCCCATCGTTTTACCGGATAGTTCAGTCAGCGGTAATTCCCAAAAACAAAAATCCGGTGACCGCGACCACCTTCCCTCGTGAACCGCATCGCTATGATGTTGAACATGCAAACAAAGCTCCATCAGCAAGGCAAAGGTCAGCTGCACCACAGAGTCGGTGCCATAACCCGGCACATTGGTCACGGTAATCCCCTTCTCGAGTGCATAGCGGCTATCCACGATGTTATGACCCGTCGCCAACACTCCGATATATTCAAGTTCCGGCAATCGTGACAGCGTGGACCTGTCCAGGGGCGTCTTGTTCGTTAATACCGCCCCGGCGCCTTTGCAACGGCTCACGATATCTTCCGTCGCTGTCCGGTCATAGACAATTAATTCGCCCAGGGCCCGAAAACCTTCCCAATCCAGGTCTCCCGGATTCAAGGTATATCCGTCAAGAATTACGATTCTCATACGATCTTCCTTTTACGGCTAAGGAGGTGAACTGTTGCGATCAACGCCACCAGGACCGCAGCCAGAACCAGTAGATAATGATACCCGGTTCCAACATCCGGCAACTCCCCCGTTGTGGCCGCTTGAACAGTCGGCAACGTAGCCGGTATCAAGCCCTTTAGCACATAGGCTTGCAACAAGACGAGACAGCAGATCACTGATAATAAGATAAAACTGTGACGGACGGTAAATCGGAACAGCTTCGACTCGCTGCCGATCAGCCCCCCGGCTGCGGCTGCTACGGCAATAGACTGCGGCGAGATCATCTTGGCTACCACCCCGCCGGAACAGTTCGCCGCCACCGTGACGACCGGGTTGACGCCGATAGCCGTTGCCGTTACCTGTTGCATCCGTGCGAACAAAGCGTTGGAGGACGTATCCGATCCGGTAATGAAAACGCCCAGCCATCCCAACACCGGGGCGAAGAAGGGGAAAAGCGCCCCGGTCGCGGTAAGACCTATGGCCATGGAATCGGACATACCCGAATTGTTGGAGATATAAGTGAAAGCGAGAATTGCGCTGACCGTGAGGATAGGTAGCTTCAGCTGAACTACCGTACGGGCGAATATCGCCACCGCCTGTCGATAGCCTATCCCCAAAACGGGCGCCGCAATCAGACCGGACAAAAAAATGGCAGTTCCCGCCGCCGATAGGATATTCAGATGGAAGACTTGTGCAAGAGGAATTCCCGCGGCGGCCGTCAGGATATGACCATTCAACCCCGGAATACCTAAGTCCACATTACCCACCGAGTCGAGCGCATCCTTCACCGGCTTGATTCCCCATGCGATCACAATTAATGTAAGGATCATAAATGGTGACAAAGCCTTTACGACCTGCCCAGCCGTATACGGAACCCGTGTCTCTGCCGCCATAACGGGTTCATTTTTGAAGCGCCAGATAGTCCTGGGTTTCCACCACTTGAGTAAGATCAACAAACAGGCGATCGAAGCGATACCCGCGATCACATCCGGCAACATGGGCCCCAGATAGTTCGAACAAAACCATTGGAAGAAAGCGAACGACAAGCCTGATACCAGGGTCGCCGGAAGCACCTCCACCGACCGCCTCCAACCTACCGTCAGCGTCACCATATAGAAGGGCAGCAACATGGAAAGAAATGGTAAGGTCCTGCCGACCATCTGTGAGATCGCCAATTCCGGGATCCCCGATACATGCGATGCCACAATTATGGGGATACCCACCGATCCAAAAGCCACCGGAGCGGTGTTGGCGATCAGGCAAACACCCGCCGCATACAACGGATCAAAACCCAGGCTGAACAGCATGGCCGCCGTAATCACCACCGGCGCCGCGAATCCGGCCGTGCCCTCCAAAAACGATCCAAAAGAAAACGCGATCAGCAGCAGCTGTAACCTCCGGTCGGACGTTATCGAACCCATGCAGTTCCGGATAATCGCAAACTGACCACTCTCCACCGTTACATTGAACAGGAACAATGCCGGCACGATGATCCAGCAGATCGGGAACAATCCGTATACCGCCCCATGAGCAGCCGACAGAATTGCCAATTTCACCGGCATTCCATATACGGCAACTGCCAGCAGGAAAGCGATGGCCGCCGTCAGAACGCTGGCCAGGTAGCCCTTCATCCTCCGGATGATCAGCGCCCAGAAAATAAAGACTGTGGGAAGCGCAGCCACCAGCGCCGACAACCCTATCGAATGCAGAGGATCGGTCACCTGTCGCCAGATCATTGGGCGCCGTTTTCGGTTCGATAAAAAACTACTACCTCCACATCCTCCACCGAGAGGACTATACACTCGATCCTATTTCCCTCCTGTCTAAACGGAAGCTCCTTGCCCGCTCGCAAAAGACCCGCCCCGCTGATCCTGACCCCTTTCGGCAATTCCAGGCGTATCCTTTGCTCACCGATAGGATACAGTCTCCTGTTGGAGGGCTTGGTCATATTGGGATTATTGTAGTTCAATAGGTGGACCGCATAACCCGGCTCGGTCTCCCAGGCAAATACCTCGACATCTCCTTCTCCTTCGACAGCTATTCCGCCTTTGCCATTCAACAGCCATTGCACCGTCCGTTGCAGAAGTTTGCTGAGATCGGCACTGCCGCTCGTCCAGGTATTCTTGTCGATATCGGTTGAAAAATAGGCCAGCCGGCTGTCTCCTTTTTCGCGCACCACCAGGGCCGGCAGTCCCTTTGGCTGCCCTCCGTTGCTCATTTCAGCGCGCGGCTGATAATAAACCATCTCGGGAATGCCATTCGGAAAAGGCGGAAAGATATCCATTACATGACCGCCTGCAGCCTGCACCGGCACATAGTATTCGCCTCCCGGCAATCGTTCGAGCCCTTTAAAATCCTGCAAAATGGGATGTTGAGGCTGCTCCAGGGTCGTGTAAAATACCTGCCCTTTCGGCCCCTGGTATCCGTCCGGCAACTGGACCTCGAACAGGTCCCCAAGCACCGGTGTATGGCGACGATTACCCGACTCGTCATAAAATCCTGTTTCAAAAGTTGCAAGCACCGAACCTCCTTTGGCAGCAAACTGTCGAATTCCCATAGCCTGGGCATCGCTTAATACCGCAATGTTCGGTAAGATCACCAGTTCATATTGCCCCGGACGCAGGCCGGCGAGATCGTCCTCATGGATAAGATCAAAGGTAACCCGGCCTTCCAGCAACGCGTAGTACATCCCCTGAAAATAATCCGCCGGATTGCCATGGTCATTCGGGTTAGCCGGCTCGCCGTAATACCCGCCGGCCACCTTGCCTGGAGCCTTATACAGTTGATGCGTGCGCTGCGAAAATACCAACCCGACCCGCGCCATCGATCGACGGTTGAAAAAATGCTTTTCATTTTTCGCCAGCCATTGATAATAGCTTTGCCCGATAGCCCGCCAGCGCGGATCAGGCAGCTCGCTACCCAGGCAAACGATCCAGGGGATCATGCCGCTGGCAGTCGTCTGTGCCATCCACATCGTTGTCTCGGCTGCCGAATTGCTGCTATGCCGCCACGGCCCCGTTTTCACACCGACGACATTCGTCACGGGTTTACCCTTCATGACCGCATACGCCACCTTTCCCTGCTGAGCACAATCCCAGATAGCCGTATTGCCTCCCCGTCCCTGGTGATCGGTCGTGATCCATTCGGCCAGATCGGCCACAGGCTGCAGGTCCTGCACAGCACCGATACCGCCGGCAATATTAACGTCGTACACAATATTGGGGCTTTTCCGTTTAACAGCCACATTGATCAGGCCAATCGTTTCCCGCGTGCGGTCCATGGATCGGCTGACGATCTCCTGCTGCGACAGGTTGCCCAGCTTCCTGCAATTGGCGCAATAACATAAATGCGGCACGTTCTCCACCTGCGGCCAGCTGTTGGTAAAAAAGGCATCGACATCATATAGCGAGTTGATCTCGTCGATGATCTTTGGAACCTGCTCATTCCTGTAGGAGGAAAACAAACAGGTACGATAGATCCAGGGAGTCTCCGCATGCGCACGTGGACTGCCGTCGGCATTCCGTTCGAACCACTCCGGCTTCTGCCCGAAGATATCCCGGTGGAGAAAATTGGTCTCTATCCGGGCGATCACCCGTATATTCTTCTTCTTTAACGCCTTCGCATAATCTCCAAACAAATCGCGGTCTTTAAGGAACTGACTTTTATGATGATACGGAAGTTTCGTGGGATACATCGCTATGAACCCTCCCGCTGTAAGCACCACGGCATCTACCTTCAACGAGGCCCAATAGTCGACCCAGCTATCGATATCCAGGATCACAGGATCATATTCATTTAAGTTATGCTGCGCACATCGCCGCATCCGCTGCCACCAGTTGGACCCCGGGCTCGTTCCTGGAGCATTTACCGGGTAAAAAGCGGACAGAGGATCGATAAAAAGCACGGAACCGAAAGCGGTAGTAGAAGAAATAAACTCTCGTCTGGTGGGCATGTTATCCGTTTTAACAGTGAGCAATTAATTATATCCGGGATTCTGCGGAAAAATACTTGGGTTATTGATGATCTGTACCTGGCGCAAAGGCACCGGGAACACGGTCATATAGGGCTGCATACCATATTTCTGCATGGTCGTATACGCCAGCCCTGTCCGCACCAGGTCGAACCACCGTTGGCCCTCGAAAGCCAGCTCCACCCAACGCTCGTGATAGATGGCCGCTCGCGCCGCATCCTGGCTTAACCCGGACAGCGAACCAAGACCGGCGCGCGTTCGCACCTGGTTAAGGTAATTCAGGGCAGTCGCCGTTTTACCATTCTCATTCAGCGCCTCTGCATACATCAGCAGAACGTCGGCATAACGCAACACGATCCAGTTGGCTTTGCTGTCATTGTCGGATGGCACCGGCGTGATATACTTCTTGGTATAGGATTGGGCGGTCGTCGCCAACAGCGGGACGAAAGTAGAGCCATTATACCATCCTCCTTTGACTCCGACCGTCACATCCTTCCGCTGATCACCGGCCTCGAACGTGGCAAAAAGTGTGTCGGTCGGTGAATTCGTCTCGCCCCTCGATCCATTGATGCCATAATAATTCGCCATTGCTACTGCATTGGGGAGGAAACTGTTGGTGAATGAGCTGCCGAGACCCAGACCGCCGGACAAATATTCTATATCGTAGATATACTCACTGTGATGCTGGCTTTGGGAATAATCGAATAACCGGCTAAATGGTGTAACAAGTGCGTATCCCATCGTCGTCATCTGCTGTAAAGTCGCCTCCGCATTGGCAAAATCCTTCTGATACAGGTATACCTTCCCCAGCATTCCCAGCGCCGCGCCCTTCGTCGCCCTGCCGATATCGGTGCCGGTATAGGACGCCGGCAGCTTCGTAACGGCGTCTTGGAGGTCTTTGACAATGATATCGCCATAGACCCTGGACACGCTGTCGCGGGCTGCCTTGTACCCCGACGCAATATCGATCGGGGCAGTTATGATGGGGACATTCCCAAAGATCCGGACCAGGTCGAAATAGGCCATCGCCCGCAAAAACTCCGCCTCGCCGACGTCGCGCGTCTTGTGCGTGATGACCGACGAGTCCAACGGCGCGATCTTCTGTAGCACCGTATTGCAACGGCTGATGATCGAGTAATAGTTAGACCAGCTTGATTCCAGTATCGCGGTGTTATTCGGTATCGTAAAATTATCGATCACCTGGGGTGTCACATTGCTGACAACATACTGTTGTGACACGTCCGAACGCAGATCGCCGAACATCCAGAAGCCCTGATACTGGGTCTGGAAAACGCTATAACAACCGACGATGGCATTTAGGAAGTCATTGTCCGTTTTATATACCGCGTCGACTACTACGGTAGAAACAGGCGGCTGTTGAAGGAAATCCTTCTTGCAGGATACCAGCCCCACAGGAATGAGAAATAGCCATAATATCTTTTTCATATGCATAGTTTTGAGATGGCGGGACTAATTGCCGGATCAGAAGCCGATATTCAGCCCTCCCATAATGGTCCGTGGTAATGGATAATCGTTCGATTCATTTCCGGGCTGTAGCGGGTTACCGCTGGTGCTTACATCCGGGTTGTAGGTCGTATAATGGGTGAACATAAAAGCATTGGTCACGCTGGCATACACCCGGATCGACCTTATTTTCGCCCTGTTGACCAGGCGGGCCGGCAACACATAGGCCAGCGTAATATCACTGATGCGCAGATAGCTCCCGTCGTCCAGCCACCTCTGGCTCGGTAATCGCACCCCGCCTGAAGGCGCGTCATTAGGTCGCGGTGTCTGGCCATCTCCGGGATCCTGTTCCGACTTCCAATAATTATTATTGAATGCATACACCCGCACCCGCGCCCGCGTGCTATTGCCCGCACCTCGCGAATTGTTGTAGATCTTGTTTCCCTGAGTGCCTTGCAGACTCACTGACAAGCTAAAGTCGCCATAGTTGAACCGGTTGGTCATTCCATAGTAGAAATTTGGATAAGGATTTCCCATCAGCGTATAGTCGAAGCTGTTGATGACACCATCCGGCTTGCCGTTCGGACCGCTGACATCCCTGAAGCGGATGTCGCCTACCCTGCTATGGTCGGCCGCACCCGGGTCGAAGATCGGACCCTTAGCCAGTTCCGCCTGGGTCTTGAATATCCCATCCGTCAGCAACCCATAGAACATACCCATCGGATGTCCGATCAGCGTTTCATTGTTGCCCACGAAGATGGGATCACCCTGCGGTCCCAGCCTCATGACCTTATTCCGAAAAGTGGAAAGGTTGACATCCGTAGTCCATCCGAACTTGCCTTTCATATTCACCGAGCTTACTACGAACTCCCAACCCGTATTCCGGACTTCACCGATATTGGTCAAAGAAGTGCTGAACCCGGTTACATCGGGCACATTGACGTTTAGTAGCAGATCATAGTTCTTTGACTCGAAATGGTCTACCGAAACCCGGATGCGGTTGTTGAACAGCCCCACATCGGTACCTAAATTAAAGGACCGCTGTTTTTCCCAGCTAAGCGACGGATCGGCCAGGGTACCCGGCCCAAAACCCGAAGCAGCCACACCACCCAACGGATATTTGTTATAGTTGATCGTGGCATATTGGTCATAGTCCCCGATATTGTTATTACCGGTCTGGCCATAGCTGGCCCGCAGTTTCCATTCGCTCAGGAAGTCCAGGCTCTTCAGAAATTTCTCTTCCGAGACGCGCCAGGCCACCGCCGCGGAAGGGAATACACCGTATTTGTTATTTTTTCCGAATCTTGACGAACCATCGGTTCGTATGGAAGCCGTAAAATAATATTTGCTGTTATAGTCATAGTTTATACGACCCAGCCACGACTCCAACGACCATTGATAGGCGAGTGAAGTCCCATTCGTGATCAGCCCGGAAGCGGCACTAAGCGTTGTCACCAGGTTATTAGGGAATTTGTTGCTGGTAAGGGAGTTCGTTTCGCCCCTCTCCTGCTGTGCCGTAAAGCCGCCGAAGGCCGTAATATGATGGTCGCCGAACTTCTTATCATACGTCAGGGTATACTCCGTTAGCCAGTTGTAGATGTTGGACGTACTGTCTGTCCCCGTCGGCGGATTGTTGAAAAAAACCGGCAGCTGGGGTTTAAAGGTGTTCGCATGATTGGACAGGGTCGTTCCGCCGACAAGGACCCTGAACCGGAGATCGTCCGTTATCTGGTAGTTGGCTTCCAGGCTCCCGAGGAACCGCATTTGCTTCTGATTCGCTACGTACAGCCGCGAAACGGCAAGTGGATTCCAGAAGTCCGCCTGTGCGGCCAGTCCGCCAAAAACCGTATAATTCCCCGAAGCATCGACCAGCGGATAAAAATTGCTGACTGAAATTGCCGAACCGAGTGGATTCTCCCCCTGGTTACCCGTTTCCGGTAACGCACTCTTGGTATTAAAGGCGGGATTGATGTTTAACCGGATGGAAAGTCGCGGCGTCAGCTTGGCGTCGATATTCGCACGCAGGCCATATCTCTTGAAATAACTGTTAAGGACGATCCCTTGCTGATCGAGATATTCCCCACTGACATAATATTTGATGTTTTCGGTTCCACCACTTGCCGTCACCTGGTACTCACTGATGGGCGCCGTAACCAAAACGGCGTTCAGGGCATTCTGATCGGTCTTATTCGCCCCGGAAAGTACATCCAGTATGATCTGTGGAACTGGATTTATCCACGAGGTGGGAGGCCCCGTCACATCATGGCCGACATCCAGGTTCCGATTCTTGATACCGTCGTAAAAATATTGCGCCTGCTGCCGGGCATTCATCATTTTCGGCTCCCTCGACACCTTCTGGCTGCCGCCATAGGCGTCAAACGTAAAAACCGGCTTTCCCGCCTTGCCCCGGCGGGTATTGATGATAATGACCCCGCCCGATCCGCGCGAACCGTATATAGCCGTAGCCGAGGCATCTTTTAAAATGTCGATGCTCTCGATATCGTTTGGGTTGAGTGTTTCTATATTGCCTACAGGGAAACCATCCACTACAAACAAGGGTCCGGGGCTGGCCGAGATGCTACCCACGCCACGGATCAGGATCTGCGGCGAAGCGCCGGGCTCACCGGACACGGGCTTGACCTGCACCCCCGGAGCCTTACCCAGCAGCGCCTGATCGACACGCGTAAGGCCAAGGTCCTTTATATCTTTCGATCCAACCGACACTACAGAACCCGTCAGGTCCTTTCGCTTCGCAGTGCCATAGCCGATCACAACCACCTCGTTCATCCCCGTATTAGTCGGCAACAACGACAGATTAAGGACGGTCTGGCCCGCAACGTTCACCTCTTTGGTCTCATATCCGACATACGAAATAACAAGAACAGCATTTGGCTTGTCCACCCGGATCCGGAAACTGCCATCCTCCTCGCTGACAACGGCGTTGTTTGTACCTTTTTCCGAAATGCTCACCCCACCCAACGGCTCTCCGTTATGACCCGTGATCCGTCCTCGGATTTCGAACAAAGGCCGCTCGGTCACCCTCGGGGCTTCAGCCGCCATCGTTGCCTTTACCTGGCCGGCCGTTACGGGCTTCTCACCGACTACGATCATCTTATCTACTATCGACCAGGAGAGCGTTTGACCGGCAAAACAGCTGTCGAGAGCCTGCTCCAGCGAGACATTGTGGACATTCACGCTTACCCGGTTGGCCTTTTGGATCAACACATCGGTATACACAAATGTATACCCCGTTTGCCTGGTGATCTCGGCAAAAATTTTGTCCAGGGTGACATTATTCTGGACCAGCGTCACTTTCACCTGGAAATCGTGAGCAAAAGACGCAATGGATAGCACAAGAAAAATGAGCAGCGTAAAAATAGGCTTACTTCTAAGCAGCGAGTTGGAAAGCCTTCCCCAGCTCCGGGAGAGCGGAGAACGGCAAGCAGTGCATGGCATAGCTACGTTTTGATGGTTATCGAATAAAAAATATATCGCTAGGAAAGGTGGGATTATCTCGAGACGATGATCTTATTTTGTTCGATCTTGAATTTTAACTTGCTGGCTATCTCCAACGCCCTCAATACAGTAGACAGCCGCGTATCCCTGGGTATATCTGCATAAAAAAGGTCTGTAGGCTTTTCACCGGCGTAAACAACATCGACGTCGTACCAACGCGACAGCTGCGTCATGACTGTTGTAATGTCGGCGCCTTCAAAGCGAAAAAATCCTTCCTTCCACGCAGTCGCCACTTTGAGGTGAACCTGGTTCTCGATCTTGATCGTGCCGTCATCCGCCAGGCGGACCTGCTGACCAGGCTTTAAGATCTCACTCGATGAACCATGTACGAATTTTATGGAGCCCTCGAGAAGA
>DASZOW010000088.1:0-18746 GCA_035550615.1 Puia sp. | reverse complement strand
GCTATGTGGTCTTTATGCTCTACCGGTTCTCGGTATTGACACGCCGGGGCATCGAACGGCAGGACCAGGTCGTCTTTGCCGAAGGCATGAAATGTCTGAAGGTCTATTTCATCATCAGCGGGATACTCGCTCTCCTGGGCCTGCTGGGCAACCTCCTTTCATTAACCAAACTATTTCATTCCTAAGCCATGGAAGACCAATTGACAAACCCCGTGTCCAATCAACTGGACAATTTTTTCAATCTCGCATTCGACGCTTCCACCAGGGCACAGCTCAAACAGGCGGCGCTATGGGCGAAGATCTGCACCTTGTGCGCCTTTATAGGATATGCTGTCGCGCTGGTCGTGGCGATCTTCGGCCGGGCCGACGAAGCCTCCTTGTCGGGCGAAGGCATAAACGTCACCCTCTCCTCCTCCGGAAACAATGTCTTCGGCGCCGTGATAACGGCCGCGATAGGCGTCTTTATCAATTATTTCCTGTATCGTTTCGCCACAGCCACGGCCAGGGGCATGGACAGCATGGACACCATCCGGACGAACGAGGGATTCAACAGCCTGCGCATCTATTTCAAGATCTACGGCATTATTCTGATCGTCTGTCTTTCCATTGCGGCACTGGTCATGCTCGTCGGCATTATCGGCATGGGATTAAGAGGATAGCCCCGCCATTTCCATCGATGTTCGGCGAACAAGCTGCGCCAGCCGATCTTATTGCGTTATGTTCACCTGTACTTGCCTCAGGCTCGACTTGCTGTCATAGATAGTCGTATTCGTTCCCGCAAAACTGGCCGTATACGTGCCGGGCTGGGTATAGATGTGAAAGTAGCTCACGACCTTGTTATTGGAGATGTTCTTTACCGGCACGCCGGCATCCGGCAAGGCACGGCCCAGATCCACTCCACGGGATACGACCCAGTTCTCGGTGGCAGGGCTGTTGGCGGCGCCGCCTTTTACCTGTAGCTGGGCAGAACTGACGGTCCACTTGACGGCCGTGCTATCCATATTGATCACGGTCCAGCCCCCATCGGCGATGGTGGCTACCGGGAAGATATAGGTGCTGTCGCCGATGATATTGTTGATGGCCAGCGAGGTCACCGTCCAGGTGCGTTGAGCGGTGGTGGTCTTGGCGGCGGTATATCTAAAGGCGAGGAACAGCGGTTTGGCGGCCGCAATGAAGTCGGAGATGTCTACCTGTCCCGAGGCAGTCGATGTCGTCCCCGTGGCCAGCTTTGCCCGCGAGGTGATGTCCGTCCAGTGGACGTTGGGATTTGCCACTCCTGCCGAATCGTATTCCCCGGTGAAATCGGTGGAGACGAGCACCTGCAGCCCGGCAGGGAGAGTGCTGCTCACGGTAGCGCTGTTGAACTGCAGCACGTCCCGTCCCATCGCCTGGGTACGCATCCGGTACTGGTAATCATGGCCGGGCTCGCCGGAATAAAAGGTCAGGTTATAAGGATTACCCTTGAAATAGAACCAGGCGGTGTCGCCGGCTTTATAGGTCGCGGTAGCGGGCGTCACGGTGAAATCGGCCGACGCGACGTCTTTGCTGTTACAGGCGCCGATCAGCAGCGCCAGGAGGACGGAGAAAAATAGTTTTGACATATCGAATAAGTTTAAATAAACAGTGGTTATATCACCATCCGGGATTTTGTACCATCGCCTTGTTCAACGACATCTCGGTGCTGGGGATGGGGTAGAGCAGATGGCGCTCGCTCACCCGGCCTGCCGCAGCGGCCGCATAAGCGTACGTCGTCCCGCCATTGGCCATGATCTCGTCAGCCGACTCCTGCATGGCATTCAGGAATATCCCCCAGCGGATCAGATCGGGTTTGCGGAGTCCTTCGAAACACAGCTCGCGGGCCCGCTCGTCGCGGATCACCTGCCGCAATCCGTCCTGTGTCAACCCGCTGACATCGGCAACAGCGCTGGGCGTATGCACGGGAAGCCCATAGCCTCTGCGCCGTACTTCATTCAATGATTCGTAAGCCGTAGCCGTAGGGCCATTGACCTCGTTCTCGGCCTCCGCCAGCATCAGCAGTACGTCGGCATATCGCAGGATGGGAAAATTAATGGGCGTGTAGTTCTTGTTCATGGGCCGGTCCAGCTCGTATTCCCGGCGCCATTTCGCGCAATTGCGCTGGTAGATCTTAGTGGACGCCAGCGTCGTCTTCGTACCCGCTGCATTCAGGGTATAGGTGGAGATGGCCCAGTCCCGGCGCAGGTCGCCGGCGCCATACAGCTTATACAGCTTCATCGTCGTGCTGATAAACCCGTATGCATAGCCGACGGTAGCGGGGGCCGAGGAGCTGCATGCAACGCCATTCTCGTTGCCGATACGACCGCCGAGACGGTTGGCATCGTTGTTATTGCCCCAGTTGCCCGTCTCCCAGATACATTCTTTGTAGTCGTCGATGTCCTGGCATTCGTTGATATAGATCTGCTTGTACGAGGTGTCCAGCTCATGGATGCCGGATTGCACCACCTTCATGGCCCAGTCCCGCGCATCCTGGAATTTGGAAACGTCATTCAGCGGGGCGCCCGCCATCGTCAGGCAGACCCGCGCCAGTATCCCCCTGACCGTGCTCTGGGAGATGCGTTCGGTATTGCCATTGCCCGGCGAAGTGTTGACCAGGCCTTCGGCTTCCTCCATATCTTTCAGTATCTGCGCATAGACGGTTTTTGCCGGCGTCCTGGCAATATCTACCTTGTTCACGGAAGATGAAGGCGCCAGCTTTAGCGGAACATCGCCCCAGTATTGGACGAGCGTGAAATAATAGAATGCCCGGAGAAAAAGCGCTTCGCCCCTGACCTGCGATTTGCGGACGCTGTCCATAACGGCCCCGTCGAGATTGGCCAGCAGGGTATTCGCCCGTTCGATACCCTGGTAAAGATAGGTCCACATCTCCGTGACGGTTGGATCGGAGGCGTCGTAGTTGTACCAAAAAGGACCAGTGGGAAACTTGGTATAAGAGAAAAAGGATTCATCGGTGCTCGCATTGTGCCGGACCGGGATGCGCCCGCCCCACATGAACTCGAGTCCGAGAATATTATACACACCCGACAGCGCCGACTCTACCTCCGAGTCGTTCTTGTAATAGTTGACGGGCGACACGGTGCTGAGCGGCTTTTTGTCCAGGAATTTTTTGCAGCCGGAACCGAAGCCTGCCGCCAGGACAATGGCTATGATCGTACCACAGATAAATAAGCGCTTATTCATCATCGTTGGTTTTTAGAAGGTGATGTTTAATCCGAAGGTGGCCGTCCGGGCCCTCGGGTAAGATGAGTAATCGAACCCGGGCGTCAGCGCGGAATAGGCGATGGAGACCTCGGGGTCCGAACCCTTATAGCGGGTGAGCGTCCACAGGTTCTGTCCGGCGACATAGAACCTGCAGCTGGTGATGTGCAGCAATTTCGCCACGCCGGCCGGCAGGGTGTAGCCGAGCTGAGCCGTCTTGAGCCGCAGATACGAGCCGTTCTCCACCACCCGGCTGGAATACATATAGCCATACTGGCCACTCGCCCGCGGGATCCTGGTATTGGTATGCTCCGGCGTCCACCGGTTTTCGAAGCTGGCATACTGGTTCAGATAGCTCTTGTTGCCGTTCTCGAAGTTCAGCCGGTTGGCGTCGAAGATATCGTTGCCATAAGACCACTGGAAAAAAACATTCAGATCGAAATTGGCATAACGGAAGTTGTTGGTGATCCCGCCGAAATGGATCGGGAAACCT
Organism: Puia sp.; assembly: GCA_035550615.1. GTDB lineage: Bacteria > Bacteroidota > Bacteroidia > Chitinophagales > Chitinophagaceae > Puia. Next base: position 15,019 of record DASZOW010000088.1, on the reverse strand, counting down.
CTGCCGATGACCGTCTTGTCGTTGGCATCCACGACATTGTCGCCATTGATATCGCGGTATCGGATGTCGCCCGGTTTGATATTGGCCCGGGTATTCCCATTGTTAGGTACATTGTCCTTGAGGACATACGTGCCGTTCGGCAGCTTGTTGAAATCGGAATACTGATAGACGCCATCCCAGATATAGCCGTAGAACTGCCCCACCGGCTGCCCGAGCATGGCGATGTAGAGCGGATCGCCATAAAAGGAATCCCAGCTCATATTCGTCGTCAGCGTCTGCTGATTCTGGGTGAGCGCCAGCACGCGGCTGCGGTTAAAGGAAATGTTCAACGACGTGCTCCAGGTGAATTTACTCGTGGTGATATTCACGGTATTCAACGCCAGCTCCAATCCCTGGTTGCTCGTCCTGCCGACATTCTTGTATGCCGAACCATAGCCCGTGGTCGGCGGAAGCTGGGCATTAAGTAAAAGATTGCTGGTGATCTTTTTATAGTAGTCGATGGTAAGCGACAGGCGTTGTTTCAGAAAGCCCAGATCGAGACCGATATCCGTCTGCGCCGTATTCTCCCATTTGAGGTCCTCGCTGGCGAGACCGGTGGGCGCCGATCCATTGGTCAGCTCATTGCCAAAGGAATAGTAGTCATTGAGCGGAAATCCCAGCGAAGCGTATGTCGCATATTCGCTCACGCGGTTGTTGCCCGTGATACCCCAGCTGGCCCGCAGTTTGGCGTCGGATACAAAGCGCAGCGGCTTCATGAAGGCTTCATTGATGATACGCCAGGCGACGGCGCCCGAAGGAAAATAGCTCCATTGGTTATTGTTGCGGAACTTGGAGGAGCCGTCGGCGCGGAAAGACGCGGTCAGCAGATAGCGGTCCATAAAGCTGTAGTTGACCCTCGCCAGACCCGAGGCCAGCGACCATTGCGATTCGTATGACGCCACGGGCTGCGGAGTGCCCTGGTTGAGACCGTTGAGCCCCAGCGTCTCGTTCGGCAGATGGTTGGCGGAAAGCCCGTACGTCTGATAATCGTTGCCCTGCATGGTCCATCCGGCCAATAGATTGAGCCGGTGGTTTTCGCCAAACCGCTTGTCATAGGTCAGCGTATTCTCGTTGAGCCAGTTGGTGGTCTGGTAATACGTGATCGTGCCGTTGACGCCGTAGATGCCGGCCGGGTTGCCGCTTCTGGTGTTGGAGTTATTGAAAGCGTCGTTGCGCTGGATCGTCTTGTTGATGCCCGCTGTGACCCGCAGCTTCAGATCTTTGAGGACGCTGTATTCCGCGTATGCATTGCCGATGATATTGTTGATATTGCGGCGCCGCAGCTCGTTCTGCGCGTCGAGGAGCGGGTTGATCCGGTAGTCGGTGCCCGGATTGACGAGACCGTCGGTGAGCGCATCTTCGAAATCATCACCCGTCTCGCTGGATGGCTTCAGTGGCTCCGCGGGCCGGTAGCCCCAAACGCTGTACAACAGGTTGTTCATCGAAGAATTGGACAACGCCGATGGCTGTGTGCCGTATGTCTGGGTATAGGTATAGAGGATATTGACACCGGTGCGTAGCCGTTTGTCGACGGTCTGGTCGAGACTCATCTTGAGCTGCTCCCGCTTGAAGCCGGAATTGATGATGATACCATCCTGGTTGAAGAGCTCACCGGACATGGCATAGTGCGTTTTGTCGGTGCCACCGGTCAGCGAGACATAATGGTTCATCATGGGGGACGTGCGATAGAGCTTGCTCTGCCAGTCGATGCCTTTGACATTTTTATAGTCGTCTACCGTTACGCCGTTGGCGAGATAGGTCGAATCGAGGTCGGAGACGCCGATCTCCTGTTCGAGTTTTACGAATTCATAAGGGCTCATTACCGGTATCTCGCGGATGTTCTGCTGCTCGCCGTAGTAACCGCTATACCGAAGGACGGGCGCCCCCATCTTCCCCCGTTTGGTGGTAATGATAATGACGCCGTTTGAACCCCGGGCGCCATAGATGGCGGTAGCGCTGGCATCCTTGAGCACATCGATGGATTCGATGTCGTCGGGATTCAGGACATTGTTGTCGGGATTTTCTATGGGAAATCCATCGATGACATACAGCGGCGAGTTGTCCTGCGTGATCGAGTTGTTACCCCGGATGACGATATTGATCGGTGATCCCGGCTGACCCTCGTTGGAGGCAACCATGACACCGGCGAGCCGGCCCGCCAATGCCTGGTCGAAAGAAGACACGGGCGCCTTGTTGAGATCGTCCATGTTCACCTTGCCCACAGAACCGGTGAGGTCCTTCTTTTTCACCGTGCCATAACCGACGACCACCATATCGTCCAGCGAATTGCCGATCTGCATTTTTATATCGAGCCCTTTTCCCTCCTGCGTGGCGGGAAAGGTCGTGGCGGCAATACGCACCCGCTGATATCCGACATAGCTCACCGTAATATGATATTGTCCCGGCTTCAGCCCGGGGATATGGAATTGGCCGTCTTCATTGGTGATCGCGGACTGTTTCGTCTCTTCCACCTCGATCGTGGCTCCTGCCAGCGGGCCCTGGTTGGCGGCGTCGATGACGCGCCCCGCGAGTATTTCGGGTTCGGCATGCGCATTGGCGGCGACCTTTTCGCTGCCGTTGTGTACGGCGATGGTCTTGCCGACCCGCTCGAAATGTAATCCGGATTGCTTCGAGATCAGCTCCAGCAGCCGGCTCAGCCGGGTGGTGCCCTGCGGCAGATCATAGACGGCCGTCAATTTGGTCTTCAGCTCCCGCTCGTCATAGATAAAATTCAATCCTGTCTGCTGCTCGATCTGGCCAAAGACCTTCGCCAGGGTCAGTCCTTTGGTCTTTAAGGTGACCTCCACCTCTTTACCCCCCGGGGTTTGCTGGGCCTTCAGACCGGCAGCTGAAAGAAGAAGGGCGGCCGTAAGAACAAGCGTATGCATGGCGTACCTGGTGAGTAGACAGGTCGTCGTTTGTTTCATATCTCTTGGTTGTTTGTTAAGGTTAATGCCGATGCGGCAGGTGAATTTGGTAGCGGCCCGCTGTTCCTGTCAGCCGGTAGTTATAGACATCTCCAAGGCTCTTTAGAATGTTTTCCGCCGTTTCGTCCGGGCTGTACTTACCCGTACAATAAAGGCCACGGCTGTCGCCATATATCTCGATCCGGATATTGAAGCGCCGTTCCAGGTCGCCGATGGCTTCGGCCAGGGGACAGTCGTTGAATTGTATCCGGCCCATAGTCCATTGCATATAGCCGGCGGAGCTGGCAGGGGCCATTTCGATGCCATGGCCATCGCGTCCGAGGACGGCCCGGTTGCCGAGGCTGACTACCCGCTGTTCCCCGGATATGCCGGATCGCACCAGCACTTTTCCCGTGACCACGGTGACGGCCGCCGCTTCAAGGGGATAGGCATGCACATCAAAGGACGTTCCTAACACGCGGACGCTGGCCAGGGGCGTATGTACCAGGAACGGACGTCGCGTATCGGGGCGCACGTCGAAGAACCCCTCGCCTTCAAGATCGATGTCCCGGCTGCTGTCCGACCAGGCCGCCGGTATCCGGACGGTAGAACCTGCATTCACCCAGAGCTTCGAGCTGTCAGGAAGGATGAACAGCTGCCGGCTGCCGTTAGGCACCGTATAGGTTCGAAAGACGGCAATGGGTTGCTCATGCCGTACGCCATGGAAGAATTGGGAAACAAAGAACAGGAGACCGCCGATCGTCGCGGCTACAGCCGTGATACGCATGATCCTTGAAAGGCCGGGACGTTCCCGGGTCTTCAGCCGGGTCCGAAGCTGTTCGAAGGCTTCCCGCGCATAGAAGGGCGAAAGGGGGTCCTGCTGCAAAGACTCGGTCTCCCGCACAAAGTCGGGTAGTCCCGCCTCGTCGGGATATTGCCGGATATATTCCTGCCATCGGGCCTGCTCTTCCGGCGTCGCGGTCTGTCGGGCGATGGCTTGGATCAGCGGCCAGTCGGGTGAATGTCGTTCGTTCATGACTCGATAGGGGTGTTCCCACCTATATGGAGTCATTAAAGGGGCCTGGCGGCCCACTCGGCTATGTTTTAAATTTTAACAGCCATTTTTTAATGCCGGTAAAGATAGATCCATGTCCGTGAATATGGATTAATGCCGGTGGAGATAGACCAGGAACAGGGCAAAGGACATCTGCCGTAATTGCTGCATGCCGCGGAAGACCTGATTTTTGACGGTCTTTTCCGAAACGCCCAGCTGGACGGCGATCTGCTGGTAGGAGAGGCCTTCCAGCTTATTCATCCGGAGCATGAGCCGGCGCTTGCCGGGCAGACGATCGATGAATTCATAGATACGTTCGGCCGCCGACGGCCCGGGTTGAGCGGCAAGTCCGCCTTCGTCCATCCATTGATCGGCCAGGTCTGCCGTCAGCGGAACGGAGGATATATTCCTGGCCTTTTTACCCTGTCGGAAAGCCTTATGGCGGCACATCGTGTATAGATATTGCCGCACCGATACGCCGATCTGCAGCGATCCGCGTTTTTCCCATAACACGACAAAGACATCGGCCACGAGCTCCTGCGCCTCGGCCTCATTTTTTGTAATGCAGGCCGTATAACGGGATAACAAACGATAATACCTCAGGAACAGAAGCCGGAATGCTTCTTCGTCGCCTTGTTTGACCAGCTGGAAGAGCGCCAGCTCGGCTTTGTCATTGTGAACAGTTAGCATTGGGTCGCAAATTTAGATTCCACCCCTTACCGAAGATATTAAATAATTGTGAAGTGGGAATTTTTCCGCCTCGATCCTCTTTTTAATGATTCTCAGCTAATTAAGTACGTGAGCAAAAAAAACTTCGCAACCGTTTGCGTAAATAAAGACGCCGGATATGAAAACGTTTTCAGGTTTTTTGGTCAAGTTTGGTTTAAGAAGTTAATGTAAAACACCAAAACGATTGCTATGATTCTACACATGACTCCTCCACTGGGCCATAGCTCCCTTCGTAAGCTAGTTTTGTTTTTTTCACTATTTGCCATCTCGTTGGTGTCCACTGCGCAGGTAAAAACAATTACCGGCACGGTGACGGATGTAACGGGCAGCCCCATATCGGGCGTATCCATCGTCGTTCAGAAAACTAACACAGGTACCACCACTGACTCCAGCGGCCATTTTACCATCCGGGCGGCCGTCGGGTCCGTGCTCATCTTTTCTTCCGCCAACGGCGCTACCACCAAGGTCACCGTCGGCAAAAAGAGCGACTATAGCGTCTCCCTCGAGACGAAGGTCAGTTCTTTGAATGATGTGGTCGTAGTAGGTTACGGCCGCCAGAAAAAAGTGAACCTGGTCGGCGCCGTAGGTACGGTAAATGTGGACGAACACATGACGGATCGTTCCATACCCAATATCTCGGAGGGCCTCACCGGTATGGTGCCCGGCCTTGCCGCCACGCAGTCTACAGGTATGGCTGGCAGAAACGGCGCAGACCTCCTGATCCGCGGTCTCGGCACCCCCAACAACAGCAAGCCGCTGATAGTGGTGGACGGAATTCCCGACGTGGACATCAACAGGCTTAACGTCAACGACATCGAAACGGTGTCGGTCCTGAAGGACGCCGCATCCGCCTCGGTATATGGATCGAGGGCCGCCAACGGCGTCATATTGATCACGACACGCACGGGCAGGGGGGCGAAGAACACGGTATTTGCCTTCAACGGCAATGCCGCCCTGGAAAAACCCACCAAGGGCATCAGCTTCTTATCGGATTACCCTCTTGCGCTGACCATAGAGCAGCGGCGCGCGGCCGTCAATACGCCACCGTCCAGCTTCCTGTACAGGAACGGTACCATCGATCAGTGGATGGCGCTTGACAAGATCGATCCCCTGGCCTATCCCAGCACGGACTGGTGGAGCATCATCATGCGCGATGGCAAACTTCAGAATTACAATGTATCTGCTACCGGCGGCGGCGAAAAGTCTAATTTCTTTGCCTCGGTTGGCGTGAGAAATGAAAACGGCCTTCAGATCAACAACGACTATAAACAATACAACGCCCGCTTCAACTTCGACTACAAGCTCAAGAGCAATATGAACACGGGTGTGAAGTTCAATGGCAACTGGTCTTACTTCACCTATGCATTGGAAGAAGGCTTTACGGATCCCGCCTCCACCAATACCGCCGGCTTCGACATGCAATACGCCATCGCCGGCATTACGCCGTACGATCCGGTGAGCGGAAACTTTGGCGGTGTCATGGCATACGGCGAAGATCCCCAGGCCTACAACCCCTACCAGCTTTATGTCAACAACCCCAACCATCAAAACAGGCAGGAAGTGAATGGCACGGCCTACTGGGATTGGACGCCTGTCAAAGGGCTTACAGCCGGACTGGACTACAACCTGATCTACTACAATCAATTCAACTGGAGCGCGGCTACCCCGGCACAGGCTTGGAACTTCCAGACGAATTCCTATGGCAGCCGCGTCTATTTCGGACCCAATGCAGCGGTGAGCAACACCAACCTCAACGGGTATAAGACCTTAATGGACGCCCGCCTGAATTATCATACGAACTTCGGCGCCAACCATGATTTCGGTGCAACATTCGTCTACAGTGAAGAATATTGGAACGACCGCAGCCTGAGCGCCTCGCGTAACGACCGGTTCTCGCCAGGGCTTTCGGAGATCGACGGTGCGCTGCCCAATGTGATCAGCAACGGCGGTAATTCCTCTGCGGAAGGATTGCGTTCCTATATCGGCCGCGTGAACTACACCGCCTTTGGGAAATATATCATCGAAGGCGACATGCGGGTGGACGGTTCATCCAAATTCGTTCCGGGACAGCGTTACGGCACTTTCGGATCCGGCGCCGTCGGCTGGCGTTTCTCGGAAGAAAGCTTTCTGAAGCCCTTCCTCGACAAATTCCTCAGCAGTGGTAAGCTGCGGGCTTCCTATGGCGCGTTGGGTAACAACAGCGGCGTCGACAGGTATGAACAGCAGACGACACTGACGCCCCTGAACTACATGATCGCAGGTACCGGTGTCATCGGCCTTGTAAATGCCAAGCTGGTGAACAGGGACCTCTCCTGGGAATCCACGACAGTATTCGACCTCGGACTGGAGCTTGGCTTCCTGAATAACCGGCTGACGGCGGAAATGGATTATTACGATCGTCTGACCAAGGGGATCATACAAGGATCGGAATTGTCCGATCTTTTGACCGGGGCCTTCACTCCTCCGCGAACCAATATCGGCAATATGCGTAACCGCGGTGCGGAAATTACGCTGACATGGAGGGACAGGATCGGCCACGTGAGCTATGGCGTCACGGTCAACGGCAGCTATAACAAGACGAAGCTGGAAAGTTGGAGCCAGTTGCTGACACGTACGTCGACATACAGCGGCAATACCGTATTCCTCGGTATGCCTTATAACTTTGTGCTGACCTACCAGGACGACGGCATCGCTCAAACATGGTCTGACGTCTACAACCATACGCCCCAGGGCATTCAGCCGGGCGACCTCATGCGTAAAGACCTGAATGGAGACGGCAGGATCGACGACAACGACCGGGTAGCTTTACAAGACTCCCGGGACCGGCCCCTGACCTCTTTTTCACTGAATGCCTTCGCCTCCTGGAAAGGCTTCGATCTCTCCATGTTGTGGACGGGTACGGGCGGACGCAAGGACTTCTGGTTGAACGCCTTTAACTCCCCCAACTTCAATACTTCGCGCTATGCCGTCAACGAGCAGGACGTCACGAACCCCTGGTCGGTCGAGAACCGCGATGGCGCCTGGCCCCGTCTGGGCGGTAGCGGCAACAATACGGCGCAGACAAGCTTCTGGCTGTATGATATGACCTATCTCCGTCTGAAGAATATACAGGTAGGATATACCTTCCCCAAACCGCTGTTCCAGAAACTTGGCGTGAGCAATTTCCGCATCGCGGGCTCCGCGGAGAACCTGGTGACGCTGACCAGCTACCCGGGCATGGACCCGGAGAAGGCCGGCAACAACAACAATATCTATCCTATCATCAAATCATATTCCGTAGCTGTTCAGCTCGGCTTCTAAACTTGCTATACATATGAAGAAGATACAAATCATTTATCGGGCATTTTCACCGGCATTGCTATTGGGCATCATGCTCATGGGTTCCTGCAGAAAGGGTCTGCTGGATCAGCCGCCAACCACCCAGCCTTCTCCCGCCACCTTCTGGAAGACGGAGTCGGATGCCACCTCGGCGCTGTATGGTCTGTATGCAGCCGTACGGCCCTGTTTCGACCGGGATTATTATTTCGATGGTCAGGGCGAATATACGAGGTGCAGAGGCATCAGCGCTACAGGCGGCAACCTGCGCCTGGGCGATGCCTACACGGGCGGCACCACCAGCGCCAAGTTCACGCCCCATGGTTTCGGCAGCTACTTCGACAATATGTACGAAGACCTTTATGGGGGCATCGACAACGCCAACTATGTGATCGAGAATGTTACGAAAATGCAGGCTTCCAGCAGCACGATGGCCAATTCCGCCGTCCTCAAGACGATACAGGGAGAATCCAGGCTCCTTCGCGCCCTGTGTTATTTCAAGCTCATCTGCATGTGGGGCGATGTGCCTTATTATACACTGGCGCCCAAACAAAATTCCGACGTCGCTACACTTTCGCGTATGCCCCTCGGACAGGTCAAGGATTCCATCATAGCGGACCTGGACTATGCATTCGACGCGCTGCCCACGAAGGCCACCGACCTGGGAAGGGCTGCCAAGCCGGCAGCGCTGGCTTTACGCGGCAAAGTTGAGCTGTATTGGGGCTCCTGGAATAAATATGGCTGGCCCGAGCTGGATGGATTTACCCCCAGCGCTTCGGAAGCAACCGCAGCCTTCACTGCCGCCGCCGCCGACTTCCTGTCCGTCAGCAACGACTTTAATCTCACCCTGTACATGGGCGGCGACCCGGGTGGCATCGATTCATTAGGCAAGGCGGATATATTGCCAAACTACTATTACCTGTTTACGCCGAAGGCCAACGGTAATCCGGAAAATATCCTCGTATTTACCCACGGCGGCACGGGCACGGGACAAGGGGAAGAGCTGATGCGCGACTTCGCAGGCCGCAGTCACGAAGGTTCGCAGTGCTGGGAATCTCCCCGTTATGAAATCGCCGATAGATACCAATCCCTGACCACCGGAGATTTTGTCGCTCCATTGATCCCGATGAATCCGACCACCAATGCTTCCGCAAGGACCACACCGGGCTCGGCTGTGAATCCGAACAGCTACCGGGATCGCGACTATCGCATGAAATCGACCATCGAATGGGATTATGAGGTCAGCGTCGGCAGCGCGTCTCAGAAATCCACCGGAATGGTGCCCTTTATTTATCAGACCTGGGCCGGCCATGTCACCATCGACGGCGTCAATTATATTACGTACAATACGGACGGCTGCAACTCTGGTTATGTCTTCCGCAAATTCGTCCGCAACTATGCAGGACAGGGACGCAGCGACGGCGATTATGCCTGGCCGGTAATAAGGCTGGCGGATGTATACCTGATGTATGCGGAAGCCAGCAATGAAGTGTCCGGCCCCCAGGCTGACGCCATCGACCTCGTGAACAGGGTACGCCACCGTGGCAACCTGCCTCCGTTAGCCGCTACCAAGACAGACAATTACCAGGACTTCTTCAATGCCATCGAACAGGAAAGGATCGTTGAGCTGATGGGCGAGGGGGAACGTCCCTTCGATATCCGCCGCTGGCGCGCCATTGAAAGGATCTGGGGACCTCCGGGCGGTCCCGGCGTATGGCGCATAGACACCTGGGGCGCGCAAAAAGACCGCTATTACCAGAACGTATCCGACCTGGGATATCAACAAGATTATATCTTCAAGATCCCGCAATCGGAAAGGGATAAGAACCCTAACCTGACGCAAAATATACCGTGGAGATAAATTGATACACCCAAAAAACTTTCATAAAATGAAAAGAAATATAATTATAGCAATCATAGGCATGCTGCTGGTTGGTACCTGGGCGGCCTGCAGCAAGGGCCTTCCCGTGGACGAAGACGGTCTGCTTATCACGAGCCGCACAGACTGTTATGTCAGCAGCTTTGAATTGCTGGGTAGCGACTATGTAAGCGTCCGGGTAGGCACGGCCACCGTCGATACCACGGCCCTGAACATCAACGTCAAAGTACAGTTCGGCGCCGACCTGAAGCATCTCTATCCGCAATTCACCCTTGCACAGGATTGCAAGCTCAGCCCCAAGATCACGGGCTTTGTGGACTTTTCCGATACGACACACCCGAAACAATGGACCGTGATCTCCGGCAACCGCCAGATCAAAAAGACCTATAGCGTCATCGTGAGCGTACAACCCAGATAATGAACATTCATTCTAAAAACAACAAGATGCAACACAGCACTCGATACATCCTCTGTTTCCTTCTGGCAGCCCTGTTGGGAGTGTCCTGCAAGAAGGATGAATATAAACTTCCGACGGCTTCGAACAAATTGCAGGACGAAGGCCTCAAAAGGACCTTAGGACCGAATATTGTAGGTCAGCCGATCGAATTTGCCTATGCCATGGCTATCCTGCCCAGCAAGGGAAAACTGGTGTCCTGCACGGCCGTAGCATCCATCGCGGGCGCCCCCGGGACCTACATGGAGAACAAATCCTATTTTACGGATGTCAACCAAAGCGGCAAAGACTCGGGTGTCCTCGTCGGATCGCCATCCGTTACCAGCGGGACCACCACGACGGTGGACTACACGGTGGACACATCCGCGGCTACCCTCCGGTATTTCTATATCATCCCGGAAGAAGCCCGTGGTAAAAGCGTTACGATCACCTTTACCGCCAAGAGCAGCGATGGGGAAAGCATCTCTACAAAGATGGGCCCTTATACCATCAGTAATATGGACATCCTGGTCAAACAAAAGGTCACCAACAAGGGCAATATGTATATTTCCATCGGCGACATGAAAATATATGACTCCGCCGGGGCCGCAGCGAACGCCGGCAGCATCGATCTGGTCTATCTCTATCGCACCTATACCACCAGCACATTCAACCATGCCCTGGTGGCGCCCGCAGCCGACCCGATGTACCTTCCCGATGTGATCCTTCCTGCCGGTGTCAACAGGGATACGAGAATGCTGAAGGTATTCAATCTGCACGATCACAACCTCGCGCCGGATGAACAATATGGGGACTCGTTCATAGACGACGTCGACCTCCAGAAGATCGACCTTACGGGCGATCCGGATTATGCCATCAATCTGAAGCAGGATGCAGGCGTCTGGGTGGAGACAGCCGACGGCAAATACAAAGCATTTGTCTTCATCAATAGCATTGCTACCAATACGGCCACCATCGGTATCAAGCGGCTTGCGATAAATAGTTCAAAATAAAACTAGTACCCGGACGCATGAGAACATACTACCACTTTACGCTCCTGCTGGCAATCGCAGGAATGACCTTCTGTTGTCCATCGGGATCGAAAGCGCAGCCTTTTGTCCATCCCGGGATCAACCAGACATCGGCAGACCTCGCCTACATGAGAAAGCTGGTGCTGGACGGCCGACAGCCATGGAAAGACGCCTTTGACAGACTCAAAGCGGCGGCAGACACCAACTTTGTGCCAAAAGCGCATGCACACGTGCTGCGTGGACCCTATGGGCGGCCAAATATCGGCGGCGACGACCTGTCCAAATGCGCTAACATGGCCTATAACGATGCATTGGTCTGGTATATCACCCGTGACAAGGCCTATGCGAGAAAAGCTATCGGGATACTGGATATCTGGTCTTCCACGCTATGGGACCTCGATTACAACGATGCCAAGCTGCTGGCGGCATGGACAGGCCACCTTCTTTGCAATGCGGCGGAGATACTGCGCTACACCGATGCCGGCTGGCAGCCAAAGGAGATCGCCGCATTCACCCGCATGCTGATGACGGTGTACTATCCCTTGCTGCGGCCTTATTATCCGCAGGCCAACGGCAACTGGGACGGCGCGATCATCCATTCCCTTATCGCCATAGCGGTATTCACGGACAACCACGCCCTCTTCGACAATGCGGTGGATCATTTCAAACACGCGCCGGTCAACGGAAGCATCTTCAAATACATCTATCCCAACGGGCAGTGCCAGGAAAGCGCCCGCGACCAGGGGCACGTACAGCTGGGGATCGGTGAATTTGCCGGCGCAGCGGAGGTGGCATACACACAAGGCGCCGATCTCTTTTCCATGGCTGACAACCGCATTGCACTGGGGTTCGAATACGAGGCCCGGTACCTGCTGGGCGAAGATCCCTATTGCTATTGCACTATATCGCCGCGTTCAAGAGTCTTGCGGGACGACTATGAGTATGTTTACAGGCACTACACGGCCCACGGCGTCGACATGCCCTATACGCGCCGCGCAGCCGACTCGGTACGGCCCAGGGCATCCCGCAGCATCCTTACGGCTGTAAGAGCCGCCTGGGCGCAGAAGGCAACGATCAAAGGCGCCCCTAAACCCAGCACCATTGCCTATATAGCCGGCGCGGGGAATACTTCCGCACGTCCAGCCATACCCTCCGATGCCCGAATCGTTACGCCGGGCCAATCCATCCAGGAAGCGCTCGACGCGGCCGCCGCCTCCGGCGGCGGCCGATGGGTGGTCCTCAAAGCGGGCGTCCACACCTTCCCCGCTACCCTGAAGATACCTTCCGGCATCACCATCACCGGCGAAGGCGCTTCCACTATCCTGTTCCTCAACCCGGCATCCGGCCAGCGGGAGGCCATGATCAACGCGGATACCAGTCTTCATGATGTCACTATCCGCGACCTGGTCATCGAGGGCGGCACCAGGACAGAAGTTCCCAGCGACCCTAATTCGGCCCGCTCGTTCAAAGGCGGTTACAACCGGGGCGGTATCCTGTTCCGTGGCGAAAGAGCAGGACAGCTCCGCAATATCAGCTTTATCGGCCTCACCGTCAGGAATTCCACCTACGCCGGAATATCCGTCAGCGGCGGAAGCAACATCACCATCAGCAGCTGCGACCTGGGCGAGAACGGCGCCAGCGTCCCCCCGGGCCCGAAGCTGATACATAATCTATTCCTGGAATATTGCACCGGCGTGAACATCGCCGGCAGCCGGATGGTGAATTCTCCCTATGGCTGCGGGGTTGCATTGGACCATTGCAGCGATGTGTCCGTGAAGAACTGCGAGATCGCCCGCAACGGATTCTATGGCGTCCAGCTCTCGGAATGCAACCAGGTGTCCATACAGGGATCCTTGATAGAAGCCAATGATTACAGCGGCGTGATGGCCGAATTTTTATTCAAGGGCAATGACCACATTGATATTTCCCACAACCGTATACAATACAATAACGGCTATGGGGTGGAAATGCATGCAGCGTCGAACAGCGCGGCGGTCGGCAACAAATACGAGGGGAATGGCCATCTTGCCACCCAACAAATGATAAGCACCGAAAAAATCGTAACGCCATGAAATTGCAAAACTTTTTTTTAGCCGCAGTCTTCTCCTCTTCGGGCTACCTGGCGAAAGCGCAGACGGATCATGTCGGGTCCCTCACGCCGCCGGCCCATCCGCGTATCCTCTTGCTGAAAGGCGAGGAGAATGCCGTTAAAAAGTCCATCGCCGGAGACAAGATCTGGATCAAGATGCAGCAAGCCATCCTGGATGAGTCGGACAACATCATCGGTCTACCGCCGGTGGAAAGGATCAAGATCGGTCGCCGGCTGCTGGACAAGTCCCGCGAAGCGCTCCGTCGGCTGTTCTTTCTCTCTTATTCTTATCGGACCACCAGGGATCGCAAATATCTCCAGCGTGCGAAGAAGGAAATGATGGCCATCGCGGCATTCACCGACTGGAATCCCACTCATTTCCTGGATGTAGCCGAGATGACGATGGCCATGTCGATTGGCTATGACTGGCTGTACGACGGCCTGTCGAAAGACGAACGCTCGACCATTCGCGAAGCCATCTTACATAAAGGCATCGAACCATCCCTGGATCCGAAGTACAGCGGTTGGCTCACGGTGGAGCATAACTGGAACCCCGTGTGCAATGCCGGCATGACCTATGGAGCGCTGGCCATTTACGAGGATAGTCCGGAGCTGGCCAAAAAGGTTATCGATCGCGCCATCGAAGACGTAGTATTCGCGATGAAGGATATGGGGCCGGACGGCAACTATCCCGAAGGCTATGGTTATTGGGGATATGGCACCAGTTTCAATGTGCTTCTCATCAGCGCCCTGGAAAAGGCCTATGGCACGGACTTCGGGCTCGACAATATGCCTGGATTTTTAAAGACCGGCGGATTCCTCGAAAATATGACCGGACCCACGAATAAGCCATTCAATTTTTCGGACGTCGGCGAATCCGGTGGCATCGAACCCGCCATGTTCTGGTTTGCGGCGAAGAATAACGACCCATCCTTGCTATGGGTAGAACGCAGCCGTCTGTTGGGTGAAGATGTTCACAGGCATGTCCATGACCGTCTCCTGCCTGCCATGATGATCTGGGGCAAGGGCATCCCTATCGAAAATATCCATCCTCCCAGGGCCACCATGTGGGTAGGCAGGGGTAAGAACCCGGTGGCGTTGATGCGTACTTCATGGACCGACAGTTCGGCTATATATGTAGGTATGAAAGGCGGTGCGGGCAATGTCAACCACGCCCACATGGACGTCGGCTCGTTTGTAATGGACGCGGACGGAGTAAGATGGGCGATGGATTTTGGCGCGCAGAACTACGAGTCGCTGGAATCCAAAGGCATGCAGATCTTCGGAAGAAGCCAGGACGCCCAACGCTGGACTATTTTCAGATATGTCAACCAGGCCCACAATACACTTACGGTCAATGATAAGCATCAGTGGGTGAAAGGACATGCCGACATCACTTCGCATTCTTCCTCTCCGGACTTCATGAATGCCCAGGTGGATCTTAGCGAAGAGTATCAGGGTTACCTGGCATCTGCCCACCGTGGTATTGCCATAGTCGACGGCAAATACGTCGTGGTCCGCGACGAGCTCAAGGCGGCCGATAC
>DASZOW010000087.1:0-14758 GCA_035550615.1 Puia sp. | reverse complement strand
GGGCATAGATGCGGAGGACATCGTGCAGCAGGTCGAGCTCGAATCCCCCTGCATACAGGAAATGGCTTGTCGGCGGGTTGTCGGTCCACGCTTCGGCGTAGGTTCCTGCGTCAAAGAAGAGTTTCAACGGAAGCCATTCCGGGACGATCTGCCGCGGCAGCGTCGTGCGCAGGTTCAGCGAGGCTACCCAATTGTCCGAGCGGCCCTGGAGACCCTGGAACAGATCGGTACGCAGGTGAACATTCCCGTCCCGCTCCATGATCTGCTGGCTGGCCAGCCCGATGAATTCCGATCTACCGATAAAATAATTGCTATAGGTATAGTCCTCGTCGCCGCGGACGGCGGTCAGCTTGGGTTCATAACGACTGATACCCGCGGATGAAGACCCGGAGGCCAGGTAGCCGAACTTGGCTCCGAAGACACGCAGATCGAGGCCGCCGCCTTTGGCGTAATTAAAGAAATAGTTGCCGGTAAAGTCGAGGCGATAGAAGTTCGACGCTTGCTGGAACCGGAGGGAAGCATTATAGGGATATAGGGCGCGTTTGTCGCAGATATCGAAGCTCAGCTGATTCAGGTAACGGAAGCTGTATTTTCCCGCAGTCGGGTAATACATAGAGTCCGCGGTCTTGCGAACGTAGTCGTCGAGCATATTCTCCCCGATAAGAAATGTCTTCCATTCCAGCGCCAGTTCCCGGGTGCTACGCGGATCGCTTCGCGGGAAAACGATGCGGAGGGAAGGGGTGACCTTATAGAAACCGCCGTATATGTTATGTCCGTTGCTGTCGACAGCGCTGGTGGTCGAGAAGCGGGAGCCGCCGATGCCCAGCCGGATCTTTTGAAGCCCGTGATCGGGATAGACCGTCCAGAACAGACCGCCTACGCCCTCCAGCCGATGACTAACGGTACCGTATAACGGAGCTAAAAAGAATTGCACCGGGGCTGGCGGCAGATTGAAATTATGAATGACTGCGCCGACCAGGAAATGGTCATATTCATTGTAGCCGAGAGCGGGCGCAATGCCCAGGTATTGGATGCTGTCGGTATGGTTCAGGTTCCAGCCGAAGACCGGTTTGATGCGGCGGTGGGCTGGCATGGGGGGAAGAGAGCCTTTGGCGTCCAGGAGGGCAAAGAAGCCGTCGAGGTTTTTGTGGCTGACGTTTTCGATGATCGCCTTGAAGTCATCGGGGTAAGGATGTTTGAATCGCCATTGGCGGAAATATGCCTGCATACAGCTATCGAAAAGTGGTGTGCCGAGGCTGTCTTCCAGCATTTTCAACCAGATGGCGGCTTTTGTGTGGGCGATGTTGTGATAGTTGGCGGCCGTAAAATCCTCCGAAGAGGTGGAGATCGGAGGGTCCTTTTTCTCGACGGCGGAGGTGTAGAGCGCTGCGAGGTTTTCGTTTTTCGGCCTATAGCGGTTTTCGTAGTAGGTTTTGAGACCTGCGCTGAGCCAGGGATAGCGGCGTGTGTTGGAGCCGGGAAACCAGCAGTTATCTATTTGATCATCGATGGAGTTGCCGACTGTTTGTATGACAGTGGCCGTTTCATAGGGATATTCCCCGAAGAGCGCGGAGCCAAAGCGGATGGCATGTTTGATGGAATCGATGCCGTTCTTCCAGCCTTTGGTTGTATAATAGGCATATACGTCGATGACACGGCCGGAAGGGAGCGGGACAGTGTCGTGGTCGAAGTGGAAGTGCCGGTCGGCATACCATGCGAAGCCGTCGATATGGTCCCGATTGTAGTGGAACGTGCGGCCGGTGGAGTCTTTGAGCTCGGCGGAAGCGGCTACTTTGAATCCTGGCGGGACGGTGATGTGGACGTCGTAGCTGCCGAATTCGCTATAGTAGGTGTCGTCGCCGAGGTAGGGCATGGGGTGCCAGCCATGGGCATCATAGACGGCGGGTTCGGGGTACCAATGCGTGATCTGGTAGGACGAGCGTACATAGCCATTCCCTGAGAAATTATAAGGCAGCTGGACATGGAATGGGGTGGTTAGGGTCGCCATGCCGCCTGGCGGCAGGGGTCTGGGGAGGATGACCTTGATGATATCGATGTATTGCGGGTGGTCTTGCATCTCAGCATCGAGGCCGTCCACCTTAAAAGCCAGCCGGTTGATATAACCACGTTGTTGTTTATCCGAGAAGTAGAAATCGGTACGGCCGTTGCCCAGCAGTTGTTCCGAGAAGGCCGTATGATCGTTCCTGAAGGCATTCGGCCAGCAGTGTATCCAGATATAGGTCAGCGTGTCGGAAGAATTATTGTGATATCGGATGCTGATGGCGCCGTCGAGCGTATGTTGGGGGTCGTGGAGGGTGACGTCGATGGTATAGTCTGCTTCCTGTTGAAAGTAGCCGCCCTGGGCCAGGCTCGTGAGCCGGACGAAGCAAGCTATAAGCAGTAGTAATGATCGGTGCCTGGCCATATAATTTACTTGCCTTTTCCCGTAAAGATGATCCGGAGCGTATGCAGCATGATCTTCCAGTCGAGGACGATAGAGATGTTCTCGAGGTACATCAGGTCATATTTCATCCGTTCCAGCATTTCGTCTATGTTCTCCGCATAACCGAACTGGACCATTCCCCACGAGGTGAGTCCCGGTTTTACTTTCAGCAAGTAACGGAAATACGGCGTATGCCGATATATCTCCCGGATGTAATATTCGCGTTCGGGGCGTGGGCCGACGAGGCTCATTTCCCCTTTGAGTATATTCCAGAGCTGCGGCAGCTCGTCGATCCGCCATTTCCGCATGGTCTTGCCCCATGGAGTGATGCGGGTGTCCTGCAGAGAGGCAAGGGCAGGACCTTCTTTTTCCGCGTTATCGATCATGGAGCGGAATTTATAGATCATGAACTTATTTCCTTTGAAGCCGATCCTTTCCTGCAGGAAGATGATGGGTCCGGGGGAGGAAAGACGGACGCGGATGGCAGCATAGAGCATCAGCGGGGACAGAAAGATGAGTCCGGCAACGGAGAAGGCCACATCCATTATCCGTTTGAGATTTTGTTGCCAGTCCGGCATGGGGCTGGTATAGATATCGGACAGGATGGCTCCGAGCACGTTACTGGTCCGCACAGAGCCGGCGAGGATATCCAGGGTGCTGGGAATCACTTTAATCCGGACATCCTTATTGCTGAGCTTTTCTACGATGGTTTCTACTTCCGCGCGTGCGGAGCGTTCGAGGGCGACGACCACCAGATGGATGTTGTGCCGGTCGATAGTCTGTTCGATCTCGTCCGCGTCGCCGAGCTGCGGGAGGTATTTGGCGATGCCGTTGTTCTGCTGGTTGCGGTTGCTGACATAGCCCGTGTAGCGATAGCCGGAGAGGCTGAGACCGGCTTTGGAATCCTTATAGATCTTGGTAGCGACGGCGTCGCACCCTACGAGCAGGGTGTTGAAGACCACCTTTCCTTTGGAGACCTGCCGGCGGACGATGTTCAGGATGGATTCCCGGCCCGTGAGCGTGAGAATATAATGCGAGAAAAGGAAGATGAAATAGGTCTGATAGAAATAATGATAGTCTTTGACGGGATCGTTGATGACGATGGCGAAAAAGATCGTCGTGCAGCCGATGAGGCAGTAGATAAAAGTATTCGAGGCCTCGTTGAGCCGGGATTTAAGATAGAGCGAGCCGTAGGAGCCGGCCAGGGTGTAAAGGATAAGCCAGCTTACGGGGATGGTGGCAGTGCCCAGCCAGAATCGTTGGGTAAGGAGCAGGTGGCCGTTTACGAAGATCGGTTCGGAGAGCAGGAATCTGCGGCTGAAGTGGAAGATGACGGCTGACAGCAGGGCGGTGATATAGTCGCTGAGGATATACCAGAATACGCGGACGGTATGTGTTCTCCGGCTGGCTGCCATGCCTTCTAGCTGTTGATCGTATTATGTTTTATCTTTTGCAGAATTTGATGAGCGATATCCATGGCCCGGAACCCGTCTACTTCGGATACCAGGGTAGGTGTATTGGACAGGATCGCCTCGCAGAATTTTTCCAGTTCCATCCGGATGGCATTGACTTCGGGGACGGAGGGATTGGAAAGGGCGATGGTCTTTTTGCCGTTCGGCGTCTCGATATCGAAGGCGAAGACATCGAGGTCCTGTGGTGTCTTGAGCTTGATGATCTCCGTCTTCTTGTTCAGAAAATCGATACCAATATAGGCATCTTACTGGAATAGGCGCATTTTGCGCATCTTCTTCATCGAAATGCGGCTGGATGTAAGGTTGGCGACACAGCCGTTGTTGAATTCGATGCGGACGCTGGCGATATCGGGGGTGTCGGTCATGACGGCGACGCCGCTGGCCGAGATACTTTTGACCTCGCTTTTGACGATGCTGAGGATGATGTCGATGTCATGGATCATCAGGTCGAGGATGACGCTGACCTCGGTGCCTCTGGGATTAAACTGTGCGAGGCGGTGTACTTCTATGAAGAGCGGGTTCAGCGGAACGGATTGAACGGCGAGATAGGCGGGGTTGAAGCGTTCGACGTGACCTACCTGTAATTTGACGTTGGATTCGCGGACCAGCTTGACGATCTCGCGGGCTTCTTCCATGGCGCCTGCCAGGGGTTTTTCGACGAAGACGTGTTTGCCTTTGCGGATCGCTTTTTGACAGAGGTTGAAATGGAGGGGAGTTGGTGCGACGATGTCGATGACGTCACAGGCGTCGATGAGGGCATCCGGATCGGTGAAGCGGGTGAGTTGATATTTTTGTGCGGCTTCCGATGCGTTCGTGTCGTCCGGGTCATAGAATCCTACCAGCTCCGCCTGTTTGATCTCTTTCCAGTTGTTCAGATGAAATTTTCCGAGGTGACCGGCGCCAAAAACCCCTACTTTAAGCATTTACTATATTTTATTCTGCGGCAAACCTACGATAAAATGCCGAATCGGGGGCGGTGGCCGGCCAAACCGGAACGCCGCTTTTCTAAGTGGTTCCCGCGGGCTGCTTCAAATATTTACTAAGATTTTTTACTTTCAGCCGGGTGTTCGGGTTGGCCATGGCTCTTCTGCGGATATAGATGCGGATCGTGGCCAGCAGCAGAAACACTTCTACGAGCATGGTGAGATTATAATAGATCCGCCAGGTGTCTATGAACAGTACCCGGAGAGAGATGCCATCGACATATTCCCGGCCATAGGCCATGACGAGAGCACTTTTAAGAACGGGGGAAAGGAAGGGAATTTTCGACCAGTTCGTATACCGGACATCCTCGTACTGATATTTAGGATTATAGCCGGTGGGAACCTGTTTGGAATAATATGCCCAGTCCTGGCGGATGTCGTTGAAGCAGGCGAGCTGGCCATTGGGTTTTGTAAAATAGAGATTATATGTCGGATCGAGGAGCACCCAGTGGCTACCGGTGTAAGCCTCAACGACGTTGTGCGCTGCGAAAATTCCGCCGGCCTTCATCTGGGCGATCCGTACCGGATAATGAAGCGTGCCGATGATCCTGGCAAGCACTTCGGAGTAGCTGCCACAGGCTCCCCTGGTCGTCATGAGGTCGACGGCGGCGGAGTGGAAGATACCGGCCTCGGGACCCAGATTCGATGCTCCGCCAAAAGTAGATGCCCGATTGCTCATGAGCCCATAGCAGGTATTCATGGCTTTGACTACCACCGAATCGTTGGTATCGTCAGGGTCGATATGGGACTCTACTCCCGATTTGATAACCGAGAAAAGCCCGGTTTCGTATTTGGATTGGATGAAGAAATAGCCGATTGAAGCAAGCAGGAATCCATTGAGGAACATCAAAAAATGCAAGTTCTTGCCTAAGCGTTTACAGAATTTCAACGTATACTTCATAAAGCTGCGTCTGGATATTGGAGTTACATTACTTATCGCTTTAAAATAATCGAAACAAGTGATTAGCTTATTATGGGGTAGATACAAGCACCTAAGGATTTTCCAATAATAATTAGAAAGCTCCCGGCCGGCGTGGTTTCCAGGAGCATTAAAATCACATTAAAAAGAAATCGGGGCCCGGTTACCGGACGCTAAAAGTAAGCCGGCCTGGACCTACACCGGTGATTTTCAAAGACTTCCAGTTGGCGGGCAGGTGGGTGGGTAATTGTACGATCCCATTAGCCGTGATATCGAGACCGCCAAAACCGTTGAGCATGGCCTGAAGGATGCCCCCGGCCCCGGTGGCGAAATACGGGTTATTGCCTGTGGCTGTCTCGGCGATGACCCCGAATGGCGGGCGGAGATTGGGGGTATACCCCTCTTTGAGGGCTTTTAGGGCCTTTTCCGGCTGTCCCAGGCGGCTATACAGGATCGAGAAGATGGCATGGGTCATGGCGGGGCCTTCGCCGACCCGTGGCTCATAGTATTCCAGGTCTTTGCGGATGGCGGCCGGTGAGGTGACCTCTTTTAGCGGGTAGGCCAGCAGGTTGACATCGGCCTGTTTGATCGGTTCGCCGTGGTAGGAGGCGTGTTCCCGGGTCACTCCGTCCGCAAAATGCAGGATGGGGATATTGTTGCGGACATTCATCCAGTCCGGGTCGGGGATAAGTCCAAGGACCCTGGCGGCCTCGGTGGCGTCTTCGAGGTTGGCCCTGGCGGCGGCGTTGGTATAGGCATTGTTGTCGACGTTTTCGGCCCACTCGTCTGCGGCGACGACATTTTTGATGTCATAGTGCCCGGGTCCGTTACGTTCCACTCTGCTGGCCCAGAAATCCGCGGTAGCCTGCAGGATGGGATAGCCTTTTTCTTTGAGCCAGGTCTTGTCCCGGGTCACGCAATAGTAGTTCCATGCGGCGATGCCTACATCCGCCGTGATATGATGCTCAAAGGGGCCGCTAAGCGCCCATACCGGCGTTTCTTCGTTGCCGCTGGCGGCGCTTTCCCAGGGGTACATAGCTCCCCGGTAGCCATGTTCCGCGGCATTGCGGAGGGCTGCAGGAAGCCGTTTAAACCGGTATTCCATGAGTGAGGCGGCGATCTTAGGCTGTAGGAGCAGCAGGGCTGGATACATCCAGATCTCGGTGTCCCAGAAGGTATGGCCATTATAGCCGAGGCCGCTGAGGCCCATGGGGGAAAGACTGAGGTCGGTGCCTTCCCGGGCGAAGGAGTAGAGGTGATAGAGCATGAGCCGGATATCACGCTGCGTTTGCGCGTCGCCGTCGATGAGAATATCGCTCTTCCAGAGTTCGTCCCAGGCCTGTTCATGGGCATGGATCAGCTGTTTGGCGCCCTGGAGGGCGGCGAAGATGGTGAGGCGTTCTGCTTCGTTGAGGGGATCGTCGTTATGGGCGGATGTGAGGGACGAGCCCACGACGGCGAAATGGTAGGTTGTTCCGGCGCTGAGATGTTTTTTGAATTTCAGCAGATGCATGTTATTGTCCCACATCTCATGATAAACAGCCGGTTCGTTAGGATGAGGCTCATCGAAGATAAAACTGTTGGAGGCGGCCATGAGGAGTTTGCCGGTGGGGCTTTTGGCGGTGGAAGTGAGCAGGTTGATGCGGACGTGGGGCCGATCGATGTCGTTGTTATAGTTCTCCACGTCTTTGAGCATATCCGGCGCTTCCATGACCGTGGCCGGGGTGATATTGATATCTTTGCGGGCGGTGATGGTGACGTCTACCAGGGCCGTAAAGGGCAGCTGGCGCAGCGAGTACCACGTATAGCTGACGGTAGCTTTATCCTGGTAGTCGAAGGTGGTGGTCAGGCAGGCGTGGCGCATGTCGAGGGTTTGCTGCAGATGGGTGACCTGTTTAAAGCTTTCGATGCGTCTGTCGTCGATGTCGAGATAGAGATCGACGAAGTTGAAGGTCTTGAGGATGTTGCTGACGCGGCCGCGGCCATAGAGATCGAAGGCGCCGTTGAGGACGACGTCTTTGGCGCGAAACGGTTCGGTAGAAGAGACCAGGCCGATCATGCCGTTGGCGACGGTGACGCCATAGTAGTTAGTGGGGTCGATGGTGTCGGCATGGATGGTCCAGGTGTCGATATCTCCCGTGGGAACTTGTGCCTGCGCGTGGTAGGAGAAGATAAAGCAACAAAGCAGGAGGAGGGTGGAGATGGATCTGGAAAATTGGTTACGCATGATCCAATTTACACATTATTGTTTATTTTGTATGGTCTATGAAGTCGAAAAAAATGTGGCGGTTGTTTGCCGTTCTCCTGGTTATTCTGCTGGTTTCTTTGCCCTACGTTCTTATTCCCAATACGCTGTTGGTCGCCCGGGTTGCCGTGATCCATTGCAACACCGATGCCGGTTTCCGGAGTCTGCTAAAAGACCGCGACCGGGAGAGGTGGTGGCCTGCGGCCGCTGCGGATGGATATTCATTTTCCGTGGATGAGAAGCTGCGCCGCGAGCTGCATGGTTATCTGGAGAAGGGGAGAGAGCGTTATCGGTCGAAGATGTTTCTTTTGCCGATCTCGAAAGGCGATTCCTTTGCGATCAGATGGCAATGCACCATGCGCACCGGATTAAATCCGATATCCCGATTGACCAGATACCGCGAGGCGGTTCATGTGGCGGATATCATGACTATGGCGTTGTCGAGTATGGGCCATTTTCTGGAAGATGACAGGAATTTGTATGGATTCCATATCCGTACGGTGATGTCGCCGGATTCGGCGCTTATAGTTACCCATTTTGCTACGCATGGTTATCCTGCTACCGAGGAAATCTACCGGAACATCGGGATGTTGCGGAAATATATCGCGGCGCATGGCGCCAGGGAAACGAATTATCCGATGATGCATGTTTCGTCGGGAGTAAACGGAGGGTGCGCGACAGAGGTAGCGGTTCCCCTGGATCGTGAGTTGCCAGCCAGCGGCAGGGTCGAATTCCGGCGGTTTATTCCGTGGAAGACACTCAGCGGTGAGATCAGAGGCGGAGCCGCGACGGCTGAGCATGCCATGCAGGTCTTACATCAGTATGTGGAGGATCATCAGAAGACGACCATGGCGATGGCATTCCAGAGCCTTGTGACGGACAGGGACAAGGAAGCGGATACCTCGAAATGGATAACGCGGGTGGTAGTACCCGTGCCTTAGCCTGCTTAGGGGCTGAAATGGATCAGCCTGGCACTATCGTTATTTCTGACATAGAGATAGTCCCGCCGGCCGCCGACTGTGATCGGCCTGATATGGCGGACTTGTCCTTTCACAACGAGGCCATTGAGGCAATAAGCTGCAAAGTGGCCATGTCCTTGGTTTACCAGGACGGTCCCATAGTCGGCATCGTACCGGCCCATTTCGATATTATTCTCATAATAATTCCCTCCCAGCAGAATATCGGGCAAGCTGTCCTGGTTGGCGTCGATGACTGCGGCATCGCGGTAAGAGGTGAGTTGTGCTTTCCAGGGCAGGGGTTCGAGGGTGAAGTTCAGATTGCCGTGATTCATGAGTACGGCATTGGCGAAATAGTTCGCCGTCAGTGTATCGGCTTTTTGCAGATTTTCCAGAGAAAACATATCATCCAGAGACGCTTTGGCAAAGTCTTCCGCATACAGGAATTTTTTTCTGAGGCCCGGCAATTGTTTTTCAAGCTCCATCTTGTTGGCAAACGGGAGCTCTTTGCCGTTGAGATAATAGGTCAGGATTTGTTCCTTTTTGCCATTGCCGTCGAAATCGTAGTAATATAAGCGTACGGGTTCGTGATCGGTAGCTTTTAGCCGGCTATTGAGTCCTAGATTTCCTGCGATGAGATCGAGGTGGCCGTCGTGGTCGAGGTCCACGGGGAGGATAAAGTTCCACCAACCTTTCCTGTCGGAGATGACGTGTTCGACAAGGTGTCCCTGATGATCCAGGAAGGCGATGATACCACCCCATTCCAGGCAAAGGATGAGGTCT
Organism: Puia sp.; assembly: GCA_035550615.1. Taxonomy (GTDB): domain Bacteria; phylum Bacteroidota; class Bacteroidia; order Chitinophagales; family Chitinophagaceae; genus Puia. Next base: position 4,957 of record DASZOW010000087.1, on the reverse strand, counting down.
TGGGTACCGTCGCCGTCGAGATCTGCGAGGCAGGAGTGGGTTACGAATCCGATGGAGGAGAGGCCTCGGGCGTAGGTGTCGGTAACGTCGGTGAATTTGCCGGTCCCATCGTTTTTGAGAAGATAGGACCGAGGCGGTTTGCCGTAGTCGAAGGGTGTGGACCGGCCGCCGACAAAGAGGTCCATTTTCCCGTCCCCGTCGAAGTCGAATGGGGTGATGGTAGAGGCGTTGACATACAGGTTGGTGAATGCCTGTTCATCTTTTGTCAGCGAGCCTTTTCCGTCGCCGAGGTAGACGCGGGGAGTCAGGGTGGTATCCTGCCCGTAATATTCATTACCGCCGCTAGCGACCACGAGGTCCATTTTTCCGTCCCCGTTGACATCTGTCCAGCATGCATCGATGTCTTCATAAACGCTGTCCCTATCGAGCGCGGGTTGCGGGAGTTTTATGAATTTCCCATGCGGCTGTTGTAGGAATACGGCGCGCTTTTCCCATTTGGATGCGCCAAGGTATACATCGTCGAGACCGTCACCGTTAATGTCGCCGACGGCGACGGCTGGCCCTTCCGTGGAGAGCATGTGAGGAATGAGTGGCTCGCGATCGAATTCGCGGAAGTCGTCTTCTTTATGGCGGTATATGAGACCGGAGGACTGGGTGACATCGCTGGCGGCGGGGGTAGGGTTTTTAGATCTTTTGGTGAGAATGGCATAGTCGAAGTGCGGGAGACCTTGCCGATAGGTCAGGGTCAGCGTATGTTCGCCCGGTTTCGGGACAAGACGTTCAAAGGTATTGTCGGGCCAAACCAGCAGGAGGCTGTCGATGCGGGTATGTTGGAGTCCTATATGGATGGGTGTTTCCATACTGGAAAGAAATCCTCTGACCGGGTATTTCTCGTAGGTGCGGACTTCGTTGCCGGTAAAGAGGATTGCTTTAGCGCCGAGGGCGTTGATATTCTTTGCCGGTCCATGCAGTCGGAGATCCAGCCAGGCCTCAGTATGCGTATCATTGGCCGTGTTACGGTAGACGAAGGCGTCGTCGTCGATATTGTTCACTACGATGTCGAGATCGCCATCGCCGTCCAGGTCGGCATAGACGGCGCCATTGCTGTAGGTCGGCCGGGAGCCGGCGATACTGTCTTTGAGATCGTGGAAGGTCAGGTCACCGGCGTTACGGAAGAATTTGCTGGGCAGTTTGATCTCCGGGAACTTATTGACCATATCGAGATCGTTCTGGTCCAATCGGCTGTCCCGCATTTTTTCCTGTAGCTCGCGGTTCGATACGAAATTGATATAGTCGATATCGTTCAGCCGTTTGGGGATGCCATTGGAGATAAAGAGGTCTTTGCGGCCGTCGTTGTCGAAATCTATCCAGAGAGGGGACCACGACCAGTCCGTGGCGGCTACGCCCGAGTATAGGCCGATCTCGCTGAAATGCCCGTTCCCCCGGTTAAACTGGAGGTTATTGCGGGTATACTGGTAGTTATAGCCGTAATCGATCTTCATGTGAAAGATGTCCCAGGTGTCTTCTCCCAATGATCTTTTGAGAATATAGGGATCGTAGGGAAGCATGTCCATGGACATGATCTCGGGGAGACCGTCGTTGTTGACGTCGGCGACATCCACTCCCATAGAAAACTGGCTGGTGTGCATAATCCGGTCTTCAAGCTCGTCTTTGAAGGTCCCATTATGCTGATTGATATACAGGTAGTCATTTTCGTGAAAATCGTTGCCCACATAGATGTCGGGATAGCCGTCCAGGTCGATATCCGCGACGGTAATGCCGAGGCCATAACCGATGACGGAGCTGTGTATACCTGCTTCATTGGTGACGTCGGTGAACGTATTGTTGCCTTCGTTCCTGTAGAGCCTGTCACCGGAATGGGGATTGAATGTGGCTAGTTTTTGCTGACGCGGCCCGAAGGTACCGTTCTGGTGGATCGAGTGGTTGAGCAGATACATGTCCAGGTCGCCGTCGCCGTCGTAGTCGAAGAACACAGCCTGTGTGCTGAAGCCTGAGAAGTCAAGGCCATATTCTTTGGCTTCGTCCTGGTAGGTAGGGACCCCGTTGGAGTCGATGCCCTTGCAGACCAGCAACTGATTCCGTGCGGGCGGGAGGCCCTGTAAACTACCTACCCTACAAACGTAGATATCCAGCAGCCCGTCGTTATTTATATCGACAACGGATACGCCCGTGGACCAACCGCTGTCTTCCGGGATGCGGGCTTCGCGTGTCACGTCTTTGAAATGGAGATCGCCAGTGTTGAGATAGAGTTTGTTATTGGATTGGTTTGCCGCAAAGAACAGGTCGATCTTGCCGTCTCCGTTGAAATCGCCGGCGCCGATACCGCTGCCATTGTAGAAATACATGTAATCGAAGAGGTTGAAACTCTGTGTCGGATGGAGGCTATTGCGGAAATCGAGTCCGGTCCGGTCCTGGCCGAGTGTTACAAATAAGGGGTTCTCCGGATCAGGGATACGATGCCGGCAATCCTGAAAAGTTACCAGTATAGAAAGCAAAAGAATGGCGGTCCTGAGATTCGCGATCATGGTTTTAACTTGTATAGGGCCGGTTTTTCATTGTTTTGGAGAAAAAGTAAATATACGCCGCTCTTTGCCGGGAGCAAGGCGATATCCCTGACCTGGCCGGTGAGCTGCAGGCCGGTGCGGTCGGGGTACAGAAACGTGAATCGTCCTGTGCCGTCGTTGAGGAGGATATCGCCGAGGCTACCGTCGAGCCTGCCGAATTGGGGCAGAAAACCGAACTCATTGCCGCCGAGGACAAGGTCGGGGTGGCCATCGCCGTTGACGTCGGTGCTAATGATGGCGTTGACGCTGGAGAGCTGGACCATGTCGGGCAAACGGCTGATCGCGAATTTTCCGTTTCCGCGGTTGAAGGCGACGATCGAAGAACAAAAATCAAATTGTTTTACGATGGCGCTGTCTATTTCGGGGGCCGGGAATAGATCCTGGATGGATCTTTTGGCGTATTCGGCATGCTTGAGATTTTGTTTCTTCAACGAGGGGATCTGGTCTTCCATGTCGTGTTTAAGAAAAACCGGCATATCCCTGCCGTCGATAGTCCTGGTCATCACTTTGTCCATGATGCCGTTGTGATCGAAGTCGGCGAGCCATAGTTTGACCGGGTGCGTGGAATCGGGCCGGAGGTAGAAGTTCTCGCCGATATTGCCGAGTATGAGGTCCGGTCTACCGTCGCCGTCGAGGTCACGCACAGCGGCCGATTCCCACCAGCCAAAAAGGTGTTCAAGTGACGTAGGTATTTCCTCGAAGCGATCTTTTTTGAAGGTAAAGAGCCTGGGCGCCATCCATTCCCCCGCGATGAGCAGCTGCGGCTGTCCCTGGCCAGTGAGATCGGCCCAGCAGGCGCTTGTGACCATCCCGATGTGGGCGATCTGAGGATTACGGTCTGCTGCAATGTCTTTGAAATGGCCTTGGCCGTCATTGATGAAGACATAGCTGGAAGGCGAGGCGCCGTATTCCCGCGGAATGCTTCTGCCGCCGATGAACAGGTCCGGATATCCGTCTTTATTGAAATCGCCTGCCACGGCAACGCCGGTATTGCAGCCGTTGTTGCTGGCGGGGAAGGCATCGGCGTCGAGCGTAAAATGCCCATGGCCGTCGTTTTTGAACAGGCGGAGCTGCATCTGGCGGCTATAGGGTGGATTGTTATTTCCACCCGGGCCGACAAAGAGATCCAGATCTCCGTCGTTATCGGCGTCAAAAAGCAGGACGGCTTCATCTTCGAAATCCATAAATGGGCCGAAGGCCGGTTGAGGGCTCTTGACGAAGCCGCCGGTGGCGGTTTGGAGGTAGAGTTGGCCCGGGTTGCGGGAGGTCCCGCCGATATAGATATCAGTGAGGCCGTCGCCGTTGACATCACCGCATGCAGCCTTGGGGCCTTCGCGGGAAAGCATTTTGGGCAGATTACGTTCGAAAAGGAAATCGGTGTTATTGTCTTCTTGGTGTTTGTCGAAAGATGAGGTCACCGGAGCGAGAAAGGGTTGGGGTACGACAGTTTCTTTGGCCGGTGCGGGCCACGCGCTTTTTGTGGATTCGGATTGTTGAATAGTGTGAACGGTGTCGATGCCTGGATGCGTGATGTGGGTCGTGGTACGGTCCGGCCAGGTGATCGTCATGGAGTCGATTTCGGTGAGTTTGCCGAGACCGATGAGCTGTTTATAGTCGACGGAAGACTGGAAGCCTCTGCTTGGGACGACCTCGCGGTATAGGACCTGGTTTCCGGCAAATACGCGGATCTGGCTGCCGATGGCGAATGTATTGGGTGAGTTACCTTTGAGAAAGACGCCGATATAGTTATTCTTGTTCATTTCCCGGCTGTTATTTCTGTAGACGAATGCCTGGCCGTTCTCATTGTTGACGACGAGGTCCAGCGCTCCATCGTTATCCAGGTCGCCATAAGCGGCGCCGTTTGCCCAGGAGGGGCGGGTAAAGCCCCAGGATTCGCCGATATCCTGGAACTTAAGGTTGCCCAGGTTACGGAACATCTTGCTGAGCAGGGGGGTGCGGGGAATCTTTTTCAGCAGTTCGTCGATGCTCTCCTTTTTGCCGCTGAGCGCCATTTTTTGATAGACATTGTCGGCAAAGAAGTTAAGGAAATCAAGGTCGGTGACATCTCGATTGACGCCATTGCAGACATAGATATCGTTGTAGCCATCGTTGTCGGCGTCGAACATAAGGGCGCCCCATGACCAGTCCGTCGCAGATACGCCGCTGAAGTTTCCGATCTCTATGAATCTGCCGTTGCGGTTGTTGAGCTGGAGGCAGTTCTTTACATACTGGTAGTAGAAGCCGGATTGGAGCTTGCTGTTGAAGAGGTTGATATTATCGAAGGCGCCCGTGGTTTTGAGGCGATAGTCGTCGCCGGGAAGCATGTCGGTGGTAAAGAGGTCGGGGTACCCATCGTTATTGATATCGCCCAT
>DASZOW010000086.1:0-5893 GCA_035550615.1 Puia sp. | reverse complement strand
CCAATTCAGAGCTTATATCTACTTATCCGACGCCCTGCGCGCATTGTGAGGTTTGCGGGTGGTGGCGGGAATGTGACCGCCGGCGCCGTGACGATGATCATTTGTCGTTGGTGGCCGGTTTGTCCAATGCGCATGCAGCGGAGTTGGGAAAGAATGACGTTTTTACGCTCGAGGCGTTAGCCGAGCTTCCGCTTCCCTTACCCTTCAAGCCGGGTAGGGGAGCGGTGGAGACTTTTATCCGCCTGCGGGGGCAGGCTCGGGTGCAGTTGCAGGCCAGGAGAAAGGGTGTTCCGGTGTATGAACTACTTGAATTGGCGGAAGGGAAGGGACTGGCGAGCTTGCCGGCACCTTCGGCAGGGGATATGTTCTTTGACTTCGAGGGTGATCCTTTTGTGGGACGCACCGGGTTGGAATATTTGTTCGGGTGGGTTGGCGTGGACGCGCCTGGCGACCATCATGCAACCTGGGCGTTTTCGGCGGCCGAAGAAAAAGCGGCGCTGGAAGGCTTTGTGGATGATGTGATGGACCGATGGCGGCAATACCCCGAATTGCATATCTATCATTTCACGCCTTATGAACCGGCCGCCTTAAAGCGGCTAATGGGAAAATATGCGACGCGGGAAAATGAGATCGATACCATGTTGCGGGCTGACCTGTTTGTCGATCTGTATGCGGTGACCCGACAGACCTTGCGGGCGGGTGTGGAGTCCTATTCATTGAAAGAATTGGAAAAGCTGCTTGCCTTTGTACGACAATTTGAGTTACGGGAAGCAGCCGAGCAATGCCGGGTCGTGGAGCGGCATTTGGAGCGGAATGATGCGGCGGGGATCGAAGAGGAGACAAAAGAAAAGGTGCGACAATATAATAATGATGATTGTTTGTCTACTCTGGCTTTGCGGGAATTTTTGGAACAGCTTCGGAACGAGCGCGTTGCTAAAGGGGACGTGATCGACCGGCCGGTGATCAAGGAAGGCGGCGCGAGTGACGCGATTACTAAACACCAGGCCAGGATACTGCCCTTGTTCCATCAGTTGACGGCGGATGTACCGGCGGATCCTTCGGTGCGTTCGCCTGAGCAACAGGCCAGATGGCTTTTGGCGAATATGCTGGACTGGTATAGAAGAGAGAAAAAAGCGGACTGGTGGGAGTATTTTCGGTTGTTAGCATTGCCGGAGGACGAACTACTGGAGGAAAAAGACGCAATATCCGGATTACAATTTACTGGAAAGAGCACACCGGAGAAAAGAAGCTTTATTGTCACTTATACCTTTCCGACGCAGGAATGTGAGATAACGATAGGGGATGAACTCCGTTCACTGGAAGGCAATCGATTTGGCGAGGTTGTCATTATCGACAAGGTGAGCCGCATGATGGAGGTGAAAAAGGGGGCTGCGACAAAAGATATGCATCCCAGCACTGTGATCAAGTTTTCGGATATCCCGGTGGGTGAAAAGGAAGAAGCCATTATCCGGCTGGCTCAGTGGGTGGTGGACTACGGTATGGATGGCGATGGAATGTATCGGGCGGCGCGGGATCTATTGCTTAGACAACCGCCGAGAACACCTACGTCCTTTGTGGGTACGGATTCGCCACAGGTGAATGCCGTTGCGTGGACGCTAATGCTGGATCATGGGGCGTTGCCCATACAGGGACCGCCGGGAACGGGTAAAAGTCATACGGCGGCGGAGATCATCCTGGCGCTTATAGGGAAGGGTAAGAAAGTGGGGATCACAGCACTGAGCCATAAAGTGATTGTGGGATTGATGGAAAAGGTCGTGAAAGCGGGCAAACAGCGAGGGATTACCGTCCGGTGTCTGCATAAGGTCACGACGGAGTCGGAGATCCCGAGCCCGGGAATAGTGGAAGAATCCGACAACAAGAAGATCGAGGCAGAGATCAGGGGAGGCGGATTTCAGGTCTTTGGCGGTACCGCCTGGTTATGGGCGAGATCCGGGTTGGCAGGTAGCGTTGACGTTTTGTTCGTCGACGAGGCCGGTCAGCTCTCCCTAATCGATACCCTGGCTGTTTCGCAAGCGGCACCCAACCTGGTATTATTAGGCGATCCGCAGCAGCTGAAACAGCCCCTGCGGGGGAGTCATCCCGAGGGGACGGAGGTGTCCGCGCTCGAGCACGTGCTGCAGGAACATCAAACGATACCGGCTGACCGGGGCATCCTGCTGGACCAAACCTGGCGGATGCATCCGGCTATATGTGCCTTCGTGTCCGAATTGTTCTATGAAGCGCGGTTGCATTCGGTGGACACTCTCGCGAAACAGGAATTGTCGGGCAAGACGGCATTTCCGGGCGCCGGTCTATGGTATGTTCCGGTGGGGCATGAAGGAAATACGAGTTCTTCGCCTGAAGAGGTTGCTGTGGTGCAGGATATCATCTCCCGGCTGATTAATGGCAAAGTGAGCTATACCGATCAGGCGGGGAAGACGCGGCCTGTAACGGCGGCCGATATCAAAGTCATCACGCCGTTCAATGCGCAAGTGAGTTTGTTGACAGGCGGTCTGCCTAAAGAAGTGCAGGTCGGCACCGTAGACAAATTTCAGGGGCAGGAAGCGCCGATCGTTTTGTTTTCCATGGCCACGTCGCGACCGGAGGATGCGCCGAGGGGGATGGAGTTTCTGTACAGTCCGAACCGACTGAACGTCGCGGTCTCGCGGGCGAGGAGTACGTTTATCCTGGTGGCATGCCCGCTCCTCCTTGAACCGGATTGCCGGAACGTGCGGCAGATGCAACTCGCCAACGCGTTTTGCCGGTTGATTGAGATGAGACGTGGTATCTCCAAAGTTTAAACCTAAATCTGCTATATGCCATCGAAAACAGCACATCAGGACATTATTGCCGCCTTGAAAAAAGGCAATTTCTTTATCGAATGTCCGGACACGAGGACGGATGTATCGCTGAAACTGGCGACGATCTTTGACCGGGACAATTTTTCCGAGGAGGCCCTGGCTTACTATGAGGAACAGCTGGCTTTTGTCAAGGCCGAAAAACTTCGGTTGAAGAAAATGAAGGAGGCGGGCGCGATCAAATCCGAGGTCGGAGCGCAGGCAATCAATCTCGGGTTTATCCTAGAGCGGTTGGCGCCGACGCTTTCCAGTTTTCCTTTTAGCCATCATGATTGCCGGTCGCTTTTTGATCCGATCGACTATGTGATCTTCGAGGGCCTGTCGAAGAATGGCCGGGTTGACAAAATTATATTCACCGACATCAAGACGGGAAAGGCGAGGTTGAAGCCCCGGCAGCGGGAGATCCGACAGGTCGTGGAAAAAAAGAAGATCACCTTTAAAACCTACTGACATGCACAAAGAGATCATCTCCTTTTATTCGACGTTACGGGAACTTTTCGTATTCTGTCCGGCCTGCGAGACCCCACATCGCCTGAGTGATTGCAAACTTTTCCAGAAAAGCAAACCGGAGGCCGACTGGAAAGAAAAACTCGATAAGGACCTGGAGCGGCTGGGTCGGATCGAGGAGCTATTGGAAGAAAAGATCGAGGTCGCACGGGAGGCGGCACGGTTGGTGGGGCGAAAGGCTGCCGACAAGGCGATTCGGCAGATCGATCCCATCTTTGCCCCGTTGAAGTTGAATTGCGATGACAGTAAAGTGATCTTTCATCCGTTGGACTTTATCGTTTTTCATGGGATGAAGAATCGGGAAAAGCCTTGTGAAGTGACGGAGATCGTGTTACTCGATAAGGCGGCGAAGACCGGGGAGGCGCTGGAAGTACAAAAGAGTCTTGAAAAGGCTGTCCGGCAAAAGAAAGTGGAATGGATGACGCTGCGGGTGGAGCAGGATGGAGGGATTAAGATTGAATGATTGAACTTAGCGTTAGTTGTTATTGGCGATACCAAGCCAGCGGGCGCATGACCGCAGTGAGAAACCTTTTCTATAGTGTAAACTTTTCAACTTGATCCGCAAATACATTTGTTAGTCACACTGTTAGTCAAAAACAAAAAAAGCGCCCGAAAGGCGCTTGATTTGGTGGGAGTTGACGGGTTCGAACCGCCGACCCTCTGCTTGTAAGGCAGATGCTCTGAACCAGCTGAGCTAAACTCCCTTCCTTTGGCTTTCAGCGGGTTGTGTCCGTTGAAAGGATGGCAAAGATAAGGGGGAATTTGGACGCGGGAAAATTTTTTCCGGTTTTTTTTCGGGGCGCGGAGGTGGCCTTTTGCGGGCCGCCTTCTTTATTCTGCTTTCCAGGTGTTATTCGCGCGGTTGGCGTCGGGCAGCACGTGATCGGGATCCAGGGTGGCGGCGACGAGCGGTTGGGTGGCCGGGAAATGCAAGGTGCGCGTTCCGGATTGCAGCCAGGTTTCCACGGGGAGGGCGATCCGTTGCTTGGTGCCATCCTTCCAGACGAGCTCAAGGGTTACCGGCAGCGCCATGCGGTCCAGGTTGGCGATGGTGATCTCGACGGCGCCGGGGCCGGCGGTGCTGGCGGTGGGTGCAGGACCGGAGGTTGTGCCTGTGCCGGAGGTGGCGGTTGGAGCGGGGCTGGTGGGGGGGTGGGCGGCACTGCTGCTGCGGGCGTCCTGGATGGCGACGTCGAAGCTCCAGTTATGGAAGAACCACTCGCGCCAGAACCAGGAGAGGTCTTCGCCGGCTTCGTTCTCGATAGTGCGGAAGAAATCGTAGGGACCGGGATGGCGGTAGGCCCAGCTTTTTATATAGCGCCGGAAGGCATAGTCGAAACGGTCCTTGCCAAGGATCTGCTCCCGCAGGAGGACGAGGCCGAGGGCGGGTTTGAAATAGACCATGGGGTGCCGGTATTTCTCGGGGATGCCATCCGCACGGGTCATCATCACCGGCGCATGCGGGTCGCGGAGGAGGGGGAGGATCTCGTCCACGGGATTGCCGCCGCCGGGGGCATATTCGCCGTCGCGTTTCGGAGCATATTCACCGCGGTTGAAGGCATCCGACGCATAGATATCGATAAAGGTATTGAAGCCCTCATCCATCCAGCCATAGGTACGCTCGTCGGAGCCGACGATCATCGGAAACCAGTTATGCCCGATCTCATGGGCGGTGACCCAATACAACTCCGCACCCTTATCGGTGATGCCATCGAAAACGATCCCGGGATATTCCATCCCACCGGCGATACCGGCTTCGTTGATGGCTACCGGCCAGGGGTATACGTACCACTGTTTGGAGAAGTACTCCATCGAATATTTGAGATATTCGGTGGCACGGTCCCAGGCATCTTTGCCCGCACTTTCCACGGGATAGACGGACATGGCGAGCGACTTTTTGCCATCGGGCAGGTTCACACGCGCGGCATCCCAGATATAAGCGCGGCTGGCGCCAAACGCCACGTCGCGGGTGTTCGTCATCTTGAAATGCCAGGTGAGCTCGCCGGAATGGGCGGGACGGCTCGCGGGATCGCCGATCTCTGCGGCCCCGCGGATCATGACCGTCTTATCGCTGGCGCGGGCCGCGGCGAGATGCGCCTGCTCTTTGGCAGTGAGGACCTGCTGCGGATTGACGAGCTCGCCCGAACCGGCAACGATCATATCCCAGGGTACCGTGACGGAGTAATCGAAATTCCCATATTCATCATAGAACTCGCCTGCGCCGAGAAAAGGAAGGGTATTCCAACCTTGCCGGTCATCATACACGCACATCCGCGGATACCACTGCGCGATCTCGAAAATCTTCCCATTACGGGTGGATACATAATCTGTCCGGTTGCCGAAATTACCGGGGACCGTATAGGTATAACGGATCGTCAGGGTGATACGGCCCCCTTTGGCCGCCAATGGCTGTTTAAGCCGGATCTGCAGCCGGGTGTCGGTGATGCTGTAGTCGGCGTCGGCGCTCGCGCCGCCTTGGGAGACCCTGACGGCATGCAACGTATAGCCTTCGGTATGACCGCCAGCCG
>DASZOW010000085.1:0-8570 GCA_035550615.1 Puia sp. | reverse complement strand
ACCGCACCCATCTTCCTGCGTAACCTTAAAACAGAGTCTTATGAACAACAGGTTTCTGAACCATCTCCAGATGACCCTCGTGGTCCTGGATCTGGCCGTCATCAACTTCATCTTCTTCTTCTCGCAACTGCTATTCCGCCGCAGCCTTGCCATCACCGCAGTGATCGAGTACGACTATTTTCTCTATTTCATGAACATCTGCTGGATCGTGGTGACCTCGGTCAGCGGAGTGTACAATAATAAGACGATCGTCAATTTCGAAACGTTCTCCCGCCGGTCGATGAACGCTTTTCTCTATTTCACGGGATTTGTCACGCTCTATCTTTACTTTTTCCATCAGATCGTGATCTCCCGCATCTTTATCGTCATGCAGCTCTCGGGCATCGGCATCCTGCTCCTGGCCAATCGCTTCCTGTTCCTGCTGATCTATCAGTACTTCCGGAAAAAGGATTACCTGATGCGCAAGATCGTGGTCATCGGCTATAACCCCGTGGCCAAAAAGCTGGTGCAATACCTCGAGAACCAAAGCATCAACTCGCGCGTCATCGGATTCTGCGAAGATCAGGAGAATGTCCGCGAGATCACCAACTATCCCATCCTCGCCAATATCAACGGCGTGCTGGAAGAATGTCAGCGCTATGGCGTCACGGAGATCTATTCCACGATCGCGCCCGAACAGAACGCGTCGCTATATGAGCTGATCCGCGGCGCAGAACGGAATTGTATCCGTTTTCGCATGGTGCCCGATCTCGGCGTTTTCATGATGAAGAAACAGGTGTATATCGATTACCTGGAAGACATGCCGATCCTCTCCCTGCGGCGGGAACCGCTCGAAGACCTGGGCAACCAGCTTCGCCGGCGCATCTTCGACATCATCATCAGCTCGCTGGTCTGCATTTTTATCCTGAGTTGGATGATACCGCTGGTAGGCCTGATCATCATGCTGGAATCGCGCGGCCCGATCTTTTTCGTACAAGCCCGCTCGGGCAAGAACAACCGGTCCTTTAACTGCCTGAAATTCCGCAGCATGGTGGCCGACAATCCACATGCAGAAGTGCAGGCGACGCGGAACGATAAACGGGTGACACGCGTAGGCCGTTTCCTCCGCCGGACCAGCCTGGATGAATTCCCTCAGTTCATCAACGTGCTGAAAGGGGACATGAGCATCGTGGGCCCGCGGCCGCACATGCTGAAACATACCAGCGATTATTCAAAGCTGCTCGATCAGTTCATGATCCGGCAACTGGTAAAACCCGGCATCACCGGCTGGGCGCAGGTCCATGGTTATCGCGGCGAGACCCGTGACCTGGTCCAGATGGAAAAACGTATCGAACACGATATCTGGTACCTCGAGAACTGGAGCCTCTGGCTGGATGTCCGCATCGTTTTCATGACCATCTTCAATATCTTCTGCCGCGAGCAGAACGCCTATTGACGGGCGCCCCCTGCCCCGGTACGCAGGCTATTGGCGGTTGTTCCACTGGTAGTCCAGCAGCTTCATAAAGTAGCCGCCCACCACGCTCCGCGCCTGGAAGCCTACCTTTTTGCCATTGGTGGTCTCATGCCAGTCGCTCAACGGTACGCGAGTAGGCGTCTCCGTAAGGTATTTGTATACCGGATCGATCAGCGCCTGGAAATCCTCCGGCTTACTGGTCAGCGTGGCGGTCCAGCAGATCCAGTCCGATTTGGTATAGGTCTTGCGGCTGTCCAGCGGTAGCCCGAAAGCATGCTGATGCCGCAGATAAAAGGCCGTTTCCTTCTCATAAACCTCCGGCGGGAAGATTTCCAGCCCGAGCAGCTTATCCCAGGCAAGGTTGTATTTCTGCGACCAGCTGTCCTTGCTGTCGAAGGTCAGCGCGTAATGATCCCCGGCATCGTCCATCCCCATCCATTTCTTCGCCATCTCCCTCGCCATCGCGGTATACCTGGCCGCTACGGTATCCATTCCCATTTTCCCCGCCATCCAGCCATAGGCGCCTAACGCGACGATGGCTTTCACCGAAAGATTCGCATTACGGGCCAGATGCCCGGCAAAATCGTCCGTACAAAGTTGATTCACGGGATCGAAACCATTGGCTTCGAGATAATGCGCCCAGGTAGTCATGGTCGACCAGTGTTTTCTGGCATAATCGGCATTTCCTTCCGCACGCGTGATCGCCGCCGTCAGCAGGATCATATTCCCGCTTTCTTCCACCGGCATGCCCTCGCCGTATGTCTGCCCGTTCGCTATCGGATACGTACCCAGATCATGCGCCGCAAAGGGGTATTTCCACTGCCCGCTCTCGCTATAATAATAAATGCCGTTCAGCATCCCTTCGAGCAGCCGGGGATTGTACGCCAGGTAGAGCGGGGCGGAAGGATACGTCACATCGACGGTATTGATAGAGCCGTTGGAGAAATTCTCCTTGGACAGGAACAGGATCTCGCCTTTCGGGCTCTGTACCAGGGCATGCGCGGATATGCTTTGCCGGTAGGCCGCCACACACAGATCGGCATAATGCTCCCCACCCGCCGCCAGCGCCGTCGAATACATGGCCTTATTGAAGGTATCGCAGCGGCTCAACACCTTGTCGTAACCGCTATAGGCCAGCTGCAGCATGCCTTCCATCGTGGCCTTTTTCTTTCCCTCTTCCGGGTGGCTGCGCCACCATGGCGGCAGGTTATGATGAAAATATTGGACCGAATAACGCTCGTCATAACCGATCAGCGCGAGTTTTTCCACGGGATCGTCCCCGACCGTAACATCGGGATAGAGGGTCTCCAGGAAGGGGACGCCCCCCATCGGGGTAACCCGCTGATCCACCCCTTTCTCGGCCGGCGCGGCCACATAAAGATAACCCCAGTCGATCCGCAGATCGTCTCCCTTCTTCTTCAGCACCGGCTGCTCCCTGGTCCCGGCTTTCAAAAAGACCAGCTTGCCCGTATGGCCGGCGCCGGTCACCAGCTCCTGGCTGGATGTATTCGCCGCGAGAACCCCCGAAACGGCCAGGCGGATCTGTGCCTGGTGCTGCTGCCCATCGTTGCTCCGCATGCGGAAGGAGAGATAGGTCACCGGGCGCGACAACAACGCCAGATCGCTCAGCAGCAACGGCGAGGTAAAGGTCAGCGTCAGATCGATGCCGCCACAGGCGAACTGGTATATGGTCTGGGTGGCATTTACACTTACCCATTGTTGTGTGGCCGGGACCGTCGGCTCCATACCGGCGGCCGAATCGGGCAACCCCATAAAACGGTAGTTCTTTCCATCTGCTTTGAGGATACCCAGCAGCGGCTGCGGTTTACCCGTCCAGTGACGCGTCTCCTGGCTGTTCAGTTGTTCGGCAAACGACCAGACGCTAAAATAGGTGGTGTGGTTGATCAGCGGATAAGCAGGCATCTCCCGCAGCTGCCCAAAAACAAAGACGGGAAAAAGTACACAACACAGTAGGATTTTTTTCATATTTTGATTTTACCGGGTAGATGGACAAATATAGCCCAGTTCCACCGACATTTCTCCCTGTTCCACCGGCCTTTTTCCGGGCCTTCCGGAAAGCCGCGTTCCCTCCTCTGGGTATTTTCCTACCTTTGAAACCGTTATGAGCCAATCCAAGCAATCTCCCAAAGGACCTGGGCTGTTCTCGATATTGAAACCTTATCGCGGCATGGTCTCCCTGCTGGTCTTTCTCACGATCTGTAGCGCCTTTGTCGGGCTGCTCATCCCGCAGATCATCCGGCATGCCATCGACGCATTCGTACAGCACCGGTTCGATACCCTGCAGGTCGTATGGGCGTTCGGCGTAGCGACGGTGTCCGTCTTCCTGCTCACCATTGCCATCAGCATCGTGCAAACGTTTACCGCCGAACGCGTGGGCCGCGATCTCCGTACCCAGCTCGTCAACCGCATCTCGCGGCAGAACTATACCTTTCTTCAAAAGACCACGTCGGCGCAGCTGCTCACCAATCTGATGCAGGACGTGGACTCCATAAAGGTCTTCATCTCGCAGGCGGTGGCCACGATCTTCTCGTCCATCTTTATCATCGTAGGGGTCAGCGTGGCCGTGATCCGCATCGAGTGGCGGCTGGCCCTCTGCGTGATCGCCATCATCCCCGTCATCGGCGTCACGTTCTATATTATTCTCAAAAAGGTCCGCGCCCTGTTCAAAAAAAGCCGCGAGGTCATCGATATGCTGAACAAGGTCATCAACGAGTCGATCCTTGGCGCAGCCCTGATCCGCGTGATCCACTCCCAGCAGCTCGAACAGGTGAAGTTCCTCGAAGCCAATTCCAAAGCCCTCGGACTGGGCATGCGCATCCTGAAATTATTCGCCGGGCTGATCCCCGTGATCATCTTCACCGCCAACCTGGCGACGCTCTGTATCCTGGCCCTCGGCGGCCACTATGTGATCCTCGGCCACATGACGCTGGGCGATTTCACCGCCTTTACCAGCTATCTGTCCATGCTCATCTTCCCCATCCTGACCATCGGGTTCATGAGCAACCTGATCGCCCAGGCCCAGGCCTCGTACAGCCGCATCAGCGTCACCCTCCACGCCCCCGACCCGGTCGAGAAAGGCACGCTGGTAAAAGAGCTGGCGGGAGACATCGACGTCAGGGACGTCTCCGTGAGCTTTGGCGGGAAGTACGCGCTTAAAGACGTGTCGTTTCATGTAAAAGCAGGCTCCAAAACGGCGGTCATCGGACCTACGGCCGCAGGCAAGACCCAGCTCCTCTATCTGCTCACCAATCTCAGCCGGCCCGATAAAGGGAGCATCGAATTCGACGGCCACCCGCTCGAAGAATATAAAAAGGAAGCCTTTCACCGGCAGGTAGGCTTCGTGTTCCAGGACAGCATCATGTTCAACATGAGCATCCGCGAGAATATTGCCTTTAGTGATAAAGTCTCCGACTCCGCACTGGAAAAAGCGATCGCTACCGCCGAGCTCCGGGATTTCATCGACACGCTGCCCGACAAGCTGGATACCGTGGTCTCGGAACGCGGCACTACCCTCTCCGGCGGACAGAAACAACGCATCATGCTGGCCCGCGCGCTGGCCATCGCGCCCCGCGTCCTGTTGCTGGACGATTTTACCGCACGCGTAGACGCCCAGACGGAAGCAAAGATCCTTGCCAATGTCCGTCGCAATTACCCGGGCATCACCCTGCTCTCGGTGACCCAGAAGATCGCCGCCATCGAAGACTACGAGCAGATCATCCTGCTCATGGAGGGCGAGGTCATCGCCGCCGGCGCCCACGAACACCTGATGCAGACCTGCCCGGAATATGTACAGATATATCAATCACAAAGAAGCACCAGCCACTATGAGCAGCCGGAATTACAATCTTAATGCATTGACCGAAGGCCAGGCTAAAAGCAGTACCTGGTCCGCGCTCCGTAACCTGGCGAACCTGCTGCCCCAGGAACGGGGAACGCTGATCCTGGCGCTGATCACCATGATCGGCTATGCCGTCCTCAGCATGCTGCCGCCGGCCCTGATCGGCTATACCATCAATCATATCATCGACAGCAAAGAGACCAACGAGGGCCTGCACATCCTCGGCTGGACCTTCCTCCGCGGCAACGGCTATGCGCTGATCCTGACCGTCTGCATCTGGCTCCTGGTGATCTATCTGCTCAACCTCGCGGCCGTGTATCTGCGCACCGTCCTCATGGGCGGTTTCGGCCAGAAACTGCTGTTCACCCTCCGTAACAACATCTTCAGCAGATTACAGGAGCTGCCCGTCGCCTTCTTCGCCCAGAACAAGGCCGGCGACCTCATCTCGCGCATCAACAACGATACGGATAAGCTCAATCAGTTCTTTTCCCAGAGCCTGATGCAATTCATCTCCAGCCTGTTCATCGTCACCGGCTCGGGTATCGCGATCATCCTGGTGAACTGGCGGCTGGGCCTGGCAACGCTCTCGCCCGCAGCCATCATGTGGGTATTCGCGAAATTCGTGTCGCCATGGGTAAAAAAGAAGAATGCCGCCTACCTCAAAAGCATCGGCTCCATGAGCGCCGAGATCCAGGAGTCGCTCGGCAATTTCAAGGTCGTGCTGGCCTTTAACCGCCGCGACTACTTCCGCAAACGGTTCGATCAGGCCAACCGGCATAACTATTCCTCGGCCATCATCTCCACCCTCGCCAACAACGCCTATACACCCGTGTATGGCTTGCTCGCCGCCATGGGCCAGCTCGTTGTCCTGTTGTATGGCATCTATCTGATCTCGACCGGCTATTTTACCGCCGGTTTCCTGGTCAGCTTCTTTATGTATGTGACCACCTTCTACGATCCGCTCCGCCAGCTTGCCGCGCTCTGGTCCGGCTTCCAGGTAGCCATCGCCGGCTGGGACCGCATCTCGCATATCCTCCACCTGGAATCGGATCTGACGACCTTACCCGTGCCCGAAACAGCGGTTGCCGAAAAAAATGCGGCCCTGCTCGAATTTCGCCATGTTTCGTTCCATTATCCCAACGGCAAGGAAGTCCTCCGCAACATCAGCTTCCGGATGGAACAGGGCAAGACCTACGCCCTCGTCGGCCCTACCGGCGGCGGCAAGACCACTACGGCCTCGCTCATCGCCCGGCTCTACGATCCGACGGCAGGGAGCGTGTTGCTCGACGGCCGGGACATCCGCACCTATACCCCTACCGAACGTACCGCCCGCATCGGCTTCATCCTCCAGGACCCCATCCTTTTCAGCGGCACTATCCGCGATAATATCCTCTATGGTAACGCACAATACCAGGACTATTCCAATGAACAGCTCGCGCAGGTACTTCACGACTCGGGACTCGAGACCCTCCTGGCTCGTTTTGATGAAGGCCTCGAGACCAAAGTCATCTCCTCCGGCGACGGTATCAGCCTGGGTCAGAAACAGCTGATCGCCTTTATCCGGGCGGTTCTCCGCAACCCCAGCCTGCTGATCCTCGACGAAGCCACCGCCAATATCGACACCGTCACGGAAAAGATGCTGGAAGACATCCTGCAACGGCTGCCGGAAACGACCACCCGCGTCATCATCGCCCACCGGCTCAACACCATCGAGAACGCCGACGAGATCTTTTTCGTCAACGCCGGCGAGATCACCCGCGCGGGCAGCCTCGACCAGGCCGTCGATATGCTGCTGGAAGGGAAAAGGGTGTCCTGATGTCCAGGATTCGGCCAGAATTGGGCGATACATTGGCGTCAAACTCAAATCATGAAATACGTCCTGCCGGTTATCGCCCTTTGTCTGGCTCTCCACGCCGCCACTGCACAAAACAGCGGCTTCAAGGTTACGAAGACCTTTAAGATCGGCAGCCCCGGCGGCTGGGACTATATCGCCGTGGGCCCGGATCACAAACTCTATGTCTCGCACGCCACACAGGTCAATATCCTCGACGAGAAGACCGGCGACAGCATCGGCGTCATCCCCAATACCACCGGCGTGCATGGCGTCGCCTTCGACATCGCTCACGGCCGGGGATATACGAGCAATGGCCGGCTGGACAATGTCACCGTATTCGATCTCAGGACCGGCGCTGTCCTCACCCGGATCGCCACCGGCCAAAATCCCGACGCCATCATGTATGAGCCCTGGTCCAAAACCATCATCACCTGCAACGGCCGCAGCCACGATCTTTCAGTCATCGACCCGGTCCGGGGACAGGTGACGGCGACGATCGCCCTCGACGGCAAACCCGAGACCGCCGTATCGGACGGCGCCGGCAAAGTATACGTGAACATAGAAGACAAGAACAAGATAACTGTCGTAGACATGAGTAGCCATACCGCCGTCGCCAGCTACCCGCTCGGCGCGGAAGGTCCCACCGGCCTGGTCATCGATATCAAAACAAAACGTCTGTTTGCCGGGTGCGACAAACAGCTGGTCGTCATGGATGCGACCAACGGCAATATCGTGAGCAAGCTGCCCATCGGCGACGGCTGCGATGGCGTCGCATTCGACGAGAAGCTCGGGTTGGTGTTCGCTTCCTGTGGCGAAGGCAAGCTGACGGTCATAAAAGAATCTCCGCTGTCCGTTATCGATAATGTAGCTACCAAACGCAGCGCCCGGACCTGCGCTGTCGACGGCAAGACCCACACGATATACCTCCCCTCCGCCGACACCGAACCCGCAGCCCCGGGACTGAGACCGAAGATGGTCCCGGGAACCTTTGGCGTGCTCGTGGTAAGCAAATAGCCGCTGCCTGCAACCTACTACTTTGCGACGCCGAACGAGAACGTCGTCGTGGACCGGAATGTCTGCCCGGGCTTCAGCTCCGTGGTCGGGAAAGAAGGCTCGTTGGGCGAATCGGGGAAATGTTGTGTCTCGAGACAAAAGGCCGAGCGGTAATCGTCTTTCTTGCCCCCTTTGATCGTATTGGTGCCCTTCATGAAATTGCCGCCATAGAACTGTACTCCGGGTTGATCCGTGCGCACGGTCAGCACGATGCCGCTCTTGTCGCCCTGGGCGATGGCTGCCAGACCGAGGCTGTCCTTAGACTTGTTGAGCACGAAATTGTGATCGTAGCCATGACCGAACTTCAATTGCTGGTTGTTGTCGTTGATCCGCGACCCGATCGCCGTCGGTTGCCGGAAATCGAACGGCGT
>DASZOW010000084.1:0-9009 GCA_035550615.1 Puia sp. | reverse complement strand
CCCTGCCAGGACGCCTTCGAGCTGATATAGCCTGGTGGCGACGGCCGACTGTTCTTCCGTCCGTTTGTTGTATTCGCGGATGGCGCCGGTGATCTCCGCCAGATAGCGGACCCGGGCAGACGGCAGGATGCGCGATTGAGTCGTGGTATCCTGGATATGCGTATGCAATGTCAGTTGCCCGAAGCGAACGCCTTTCTTTGTGCCGATGACGGTCACCAGCTTTTCGAACAGCTCGTTGACGCCGGCGTCGTTGAACTGCGAGGCGATGGTGCCTACGACGGGCAGGTCTCCGTCCCTGGCCGTCCAAAGATTGTGATTGCGTTTGTATTGTTTCCGGATGTCGTGCAAGGCATCCAGCGCACCGGCCTTGTCGAATTTGTTGAGGACGATCAGATCGGCATAGTCCAGCATATTGATCTTTTCCAGCTGCGAAGCGGCGCCATATTCGGGCGTCATCACATACACGCTGATATCGGCATGATCGAGGATCGAAGCGTCGCTCTGACCCACGCCCGCCGACTCGAGGACGATCAGATCATAACCGGCCGTTTTGCAGATATCGATGGCCTCCTGTACATGGGCGCTCAGAGCTTTATCGCTATCCCTTGTCGCGAGGCTCCGCATATAGGAGCGCGGTCCGGTGATGGCGTTCATCCGGATACGGTCGCCCAGCAATGCGCCGCCCGTCTTTTTTTTCGAAGGGTCCACCGAGATCACGGCGATCGTCTTGTCGATAAATGTGTTGAGATAACGCCGGACAAGCTCGTCGGTGACCGAGGACTTGCCCGCTCCGCCCGTACCGGTGATGCCGACGACGGGTATCGTTTTCCAGGTAGGCGCATCGCTTGCCGGACCGGGCAGGCCATTAGCGCCGGCGCCGTTCTCTGCATTTGAGATTGCCCGCGCGATCTTCCGGATATCCTTCCATTCCCCGAGGACAGGGCCGCCACGGAAATTATCCGGGCTGCCGTTGAGCGGGAAATCACATTGCCGGATGACATCTTCTATCATGCCTTCCAGCCCCATCCGCCGGCCGTCATCGGGTGAATAGATGCGGGCGATGCCATATTGATGAAGTTCCTGGATCTCCTGCGGCAGGATGGTCCCGCCGCCGCCGCCAAAAAGCCGGATATGGCCGCAGCCATTCTGATCCAGCAGATCCTTCATATATTTAAAGAACTCTATATGCCCTCCCTGGTACGAAGTGATGGCGATCCCCTGAACATCTTCTTCGATGGCACATTCGACGATCTCGGCCACGGAACGGTTATGTCCCAGGTGGATGATCTCGGCGCCTTTCGACTGCAATATCCTGCGCATGATGTTGATGGCCGCATCGTGCCCGTCGAAAAGGGCCGCGGCGGTGACGAGCCGGACTTTGTGTACAGGGGTGTAACTCATGGCGTAAAGTTACAAAACTAATGAATGTTAGTTAGTGTGCATAATCTCAGGTCCGGCGTTTTTCACTTAAATTAAGATAGGATCGCTATTTTCGAAACGTGTTACTAAAAAAGACGATAAGGCCCTTTATCCTCGTGGCGGCCATTGTGGCTGCCGGGCTGTTACCTGTACGGTCATTTTCGCAAAATATCCTGCCACCCGGCCAGCCCGAGCAGGACGCCTGCAACGCCCTGACCCTATGCGGCGGAAAGTTCTCCACCCCATATAGCTATCAGGGGCCGGGGCAACGGCAGGATCTCGATGCGACACCCTGCGGCGGGGCCAACCCGGAAACGAATTCCATGTGGCTAAAGGTCACCATCGCCACGGCAGGCAAGCTGGCTTTCAGGATCGTCCCCGTGGATTCGCTGGATGATTATGATTTCGCGGTAGTGGATGCCAGCCATTCGCTTTGCGATGGACTGACCTCGAAGAATGTGGTACGTTGCAATTTCAACGTGGACCTGCCGGGCAGCAATCCTCAGGGCATCGTCGGGCTCAACGATACAGCCACGAATCCCTATGTACAGGGGGGCGCCTGGGGCTACCCCTACGCGCAGGATATCGATGTTACGGCCGGTCAGACATTCCTGATCATGATCAATAACTATGGCCATGACCAGAACCAGAGTCCGAGCAAAGGATTTACGATCGACTTCTCCGCTTCGACGGCGACCTTCGTGAGCAACACTCCGCCGGCGTTGCAGGAAATCGTCAGGAAGTGTAGCGACAGCTCCGTTACCATCCAGCTTTCCAAACCGGTGTTGTGCAGCTCCATAGCGGTAGATGGAAGCGATTTTGTGATCACGCCGATCATTCCGATCGCCGGCGCCACCGGCGTCAACTGCGTTGGCAGCAGCGGATACACTTCGCAGGTCGTGGTAAATTTTGCGGGACATTTCTCTATCGGCAACTATATGATCAGCGGAAAAGTAGGATCGGATGGTAATACGCTTTTGGATCTGTGCGGGAACGCGATGCTCCTGCCTGCCAGTCGGCCCTTTGCTATCCCGCCGCCTATCAAGGATAGGTTCCTGCCTCCGGATACGACGAAATGTGATTACAGCGATATTGTTATCGGCGCCAAAACTACATTCCAGACCTATCTATGGAATGGCGGGCAGACAACCCGGACCATCACTATACCCGACTCCGGTCCATACACGCTCCAGGTCACGGATACCAACGGCTGCACAGCCGTGGATTCGATCACCATCACGGACTCGGCGTGTCCGCAATATGTATATGTGCCCAATGCTTTTACTCCCAACTCCGATGGCCGGAACGATCTTTTCCGCCCCGTTTTTGCCGGCGCCGCCAGTGGATTTCGATTCTCGGTCTACGACCGTTGGGGCCGGCAGGTCTTCCAAAGCGTCGATCCATATAGCGGATGGGACGGAACAACCGGCGGAAAACGTCAGCCGGCGGGGGTCTATGTATGGGTTTGCGTATATAAGCTCTATCACCAGCCGGAACGTATACAACGGGGCACCGTGATGCTGATCCGATAAATCATGGCCGGTCGGCAAAAAAAGATACTAACATTAAAAAAAATGCTATCTTGTGTTTGTTGAAGCAATTTGCTGCCATACTGCTTATAGGGATTCTCTTCTTCAACTGGTACGGATACCAGCTGTTGACCGCATACTGGCAGCAACGGGCGGAGAACAGGCTGGAAGCCCGGCTCGACAAACACCAATACGATGACGATCAGCTGGTCAGCGTTAAGATTCCCCTCACCACGCTGGCTTATTACAACAGCTCTATGAACTTCGAGCGCGTCAATGGCCGGATCGAGATCAACGGCGTACACTATAATTATGTGAAACGCCGCATTTATGGCGATTCGCTCGAGCTGCTTTGCATCCCCAATACCACAGCGATGAACCTGCAAAAAGCGAAGAACGAATTCTTCCGGCAGGTCAATGATCTGCAACAGCAGAACCAGGGGAAGAAGAACAACTCCATCTCCAAAGATTTTTCAAAGGACTATACCCCGACGGCGATGGACATCGTCGTCCCTGCCGCGCTGGCAACACTAAGAATTCCCGCGGGTATGTTCGTTGCCCCACATCTGCCTTCCTGCTATTCTCCAACGGCGGAGATGCCTCCCGATCAGGCTCCTGTTCTTTCCTGAGCCTGCTCATGTATCTTACGGGATGACGCCGTCCATAATGGCCGTCTACCCGGTGTCAGCATCAATCTGAATGAATAATGAAGGATCTCTCGCGCAACGGGCTTAACGCACCCGTGGAAAATATACATTATACACTGCGTATTGCGTCGGCCATGTGTTTTATCGGTCACGGCGTCTTCGGCATCATCACCAAACCGATCTGGTGTAACTATTTTGCCGTCTTTGGCATCGGCCACGACCTGGCGTATCAGTTAATGCCATATCTCGGCGTCATCGATGTCCTGTTTGGCCTCTCGCTGCTTATCTATCCGCTGCGCGCCGTTGCCGGCTGGCTGGTATGCTGGGGATTGATAACTGCTTCCCTGCGTCCCTTTTCGGGCGAACCGGTCGGCGAGCTGATCGAACGGGCCGGTAATTTTGGCGCACCGCTGGCGCTGCTCCTGCTTTCTCCTGCTCCCGCCCGCGGGTTCAAAAGCTGGTGGTCCAGGATCGACGCTCATCCGCAACCCGATGCAAAAACCCTGAAACGGGTGATCTTCTGTCTGCGGATCGTCGTCTTTGCGCTGCTGCTCGGACATGGCTGGCTCAATCTCATCGAAAAAGGGGGACTGCTGCAACAATATGCCCACCTCGGCTTTTCCGACCCGGCTTCAGTGGCCCGCTTCGCAGGCATCTTCGAGATGCTGGCTGCGCTTTCCGTACTCATCCGTCCGGTGAGACCCCTGCTGCTGGCTTTCTTTGTGTGGAAGGTGACTACCGAGCTCTTCTACCCGCACTGGGAGGTATTCGAATGGATCGAACGTGGCGGCAGCTATGGCTCGTTGCTGGCTTTATGGCTGGCGATCGGCCAAACCCCGATCATAACAGGACGCTCTTCCGCCCGGCCCGCACTGTCAATTTAAATTATACCAAAACATCAATAAAAACTGAACAATGAAAAAGTCGATTGCTTTTATCCTGATCCTTGCCATCATCGCTTCCGGCCAGAAACTGTCAGCACAAGGCTGTGTAGCCATCCGCAGCAACGGCGGTTTTTGTACCGCGGGAGCCGACCACAATCACGATTCGGCGGCCAACTGGCAATTCAGCATCAACAATCGTTACTACAAATCCTTTAGGCACTATGTAGGCACCACCTATCAAAAGCAACGCCAGCAACTGGGCAACGAGGTGATCAATAACGCCTATACGGTGGACATGGCCATCTATCGCAACATCAACCCCCGTTGGTCCCTGATGCTGGATCTGCCTATCTCGGCCAATGGCAGGTCGCAGACCTATAAGGAGAATGGCGCCTACCACCGGTACAGTACACACGCTTTTGGCGCCGGGGATATCCGTGTCGCCTTGTATCGCTGGTTGCTCGATCCCGGGAAGATGCCCAAAGGCAACTTGCAGATCGGGCTGGGACTCAAATTCGCAACCGGTGATGACAACGTACAGGACTATTTCAAGACCAGCGACAGCACCAGGACATACGGCCCGGTGGACCAATCCATCCAGCTTGGCGACGGCGGAACAGGCATCACGCTCGAGCTCAACGGGTACTATAATTTCTCCCACCGCGTAGGTGTGTATGGGAATTTCTTCTATCTATCCAACCCACGCGATCAGAACGGCATATCCAACGCCCACGGCGGTACCCCCTCCGCCTCCTCTATCGCCAACGGCAGCAATATCATGAGCGTGCCGGATCAATATCTCGTAAGGGCCGGGGTCAGCCTTCAGTTCAACAGGCTCAACGTCTCCGCGGGGCTTCGGGACGACTGTCTCCCCGTACACGATCTGATCGGCGCCAGCAATGGGTTCCGCCGTCCGGGGTACATCATCTCCGCCGAGCCTGGACTGACCTATGTCTTCAACAGGATATCCATCTATAGCTATGTTCCCATTGCCTTTGTGCGGGACCGTACGCAAAGCGTGCCGGATAAGATCACCACCGCGCTCACCGGTAACTATACCCAGGGCGACGCCGCCTTCGCCAATTGCGTCGTGAATATCGGCGCCAATATCCGGTTTTAAATTATGTCGAAGCCCAAACCTAACAATATGCTGAATGTGAAAAATGCTGTCCGTTTCGCCATCGTCCTGGGATTGCTCCTGCCGGTGGTGACATTGCGGGCCCAGATGGACAATGATGCCATCATGATGTCGAAACACAATTTCTGCGTTGGGCCTACCTACGGCTACAGCAGCTGGGACCACTATTGGGAAGGGACCTACCATCGGACCAACCGGAATATGGGCACCGTCTCCACACAGATGGTCAGCCTCATGGGCGATTATGGCATCAACGACAAGCTCGATTTCCTGGTCATGGCGCCTTATGTCTGGACGCACTCCTCCGCAGGCACGCTCACGGGACAGCATGGCGTACAGGACCTGACCGCCTGGCTCAAATACCTCGCGTTGGAGCGAAACGTCGGTAACGGCGTGCTGTCCACCTTTGTGCTTGGCGGCGCTTCCATTCCCCTGAGCAATTACGAGCCGAATTATCTTCCTCTCTCCATCGGGTTGCACACCAGGACGCTTTCTGGCCGGTTGATGGTGGACTACCAACAGGGAAATTTCTTCGCTACCGTGATGGGCACCTACACCTGGCGCAGCGATGTCACCATCGATGAACCCGTATACTATACCACCTCGCTTCACTTCACGAACAAGGTGGACATGCCCAATATGGCTGCCGAGACGCTGCGCGTCGGCTACCGCAGCGACCGCTGGATCATCGAAGCGCTGGCCTCCAATATGAACACCCTGGGTGGCTTCGATATCCGCAAGAACGATATGCCATTCCCGAGCAACAAGATGAACTCGACTTCGGCCGGAGCGCATGTCAAGTATAATTTCAAGAAGATCGACGGACTTTCGCTCGACGCGGAAGGCGACTATACCCTTGCAGGACGCAATGTCGGCCAGGCCCGGAGCATCGACGTCGGCGTGTTTTACATCCTGAATTTTTCGAAGAAGACGCCGAAAAGTACATCCAACAAACCCAAAACGAACTGATCATGCAACGGTATAAATATATTTTGCTTCCGATAGCGCTGATAGCGCTCGCTGCCTGTAGCAAGACTGTCACCAACGTCACCGACAACCTGCCGGCGCTCGCCCCGGCCAACCAAGACGTCAACGCCGGCAGCTGGAAGCCCGTGCTGCTGTCGCGTCCCGACACCTTCCCCGTCGCCGCTCCGGCGGCTACGACAAATGCCGCATATACGGCCGATCTCAATGAGATCAAGGCCTATCAGCACAATCTCAGCGGCGATGTCAAATCACAGATCAGCTACTGGAGTGCGGGCCATGTCCTGCGTTGGAACCAGATCATGATGGAGCTGGTGACCAAATACAATCTGCCGCCCTATCAGAACCCGGACGGCTCTTATCCGGCGCCCAATGCGGCTAACCCGTTCGCCTATCCGAATTTTCCGTTCAGCAACCCGCCTTATGCGGCCCGGGCCTATGCTTATGTGAGTGCGGCGCAGTATGACGCCCTCGTGGCCTGTTGGCATTATAAGACATTATATAACCGTCCCAGGCCCTACCAGGTCGACTCGTCCATCCGGGCGCTCGGGGGGAGAACGACGTTGCCGTCGTATCCTTCCGAAGGAGCCGTGCTGGCGGGCGTGACGGCGGAGCTCATGCAGCTGCTCTTCCCCGCTGAGATTGCCAACATCCAGCAGAAACTTTCCCAGGAAGAGCTGGCGCTGATCGCCTCCGGCCAGGCCGCCCGGAGCGATGTGACTGCCGGTGAAGCCCTCGGCCGCCAGGTAGCTGACGTATTCCTGGCCCGTGGCCGCGCCGATAAAGCCGGTGCCGCGGGAGGAACGCCCGCCAACTGGACCTCCTTTGTGACTGCCGCCGAAGCCGCCAGCCAGATCCCCTGGTTAAGCCTTGAAACCCCCGGAAGACCGCCGATGTTGCCGCTTTTCGGCAAGGTCAAAGGATTTCTTTGCGACTCGGCTGCGATCGTCTCCCTGCGGCCCGGCCCGCCGCCTTCCACCAGCAGCGCAGACATGACCGCTGCAGTAGCCGCGGCCTATAGCACGGTCACCCATGCTACCCGCCAGCAGATGGCCATCGTACAGTTCTGGGCAGACGGCGCGGGCACCTATACTCCGCCGGGGCACTGGAACTATATTGCCGACGCCGACTTCATCAAACAAAATTACAGCGAGGTCCGCTGGGCGCGTAACCTGGCCCTCCTGAATATGGCGGAGATGGACGCCGCGATCAGCTGCTGGGATATCAAATACTTCTATTTCAATCCCAGACCCACTCAAATGGACGCCCGGATCAAGACCCTCACGGGGATACCCAATTTCCCGAGCTATGTCTCGGGGCACTCTATGTTCAGCTATGCGGCGGCGGCCATCCTGGGACATCTTGTCCCGTCCAGGGCAACGGCATATAACAGCATGGCCGGGGAAGCGGCCAATTCGAGGGTATACGCAGGCATACATTATGTCGTCGACTGTACCACAGGGGCGACGGTCGGCCAGAAGGTGGGCGACTACGCCGTCCAACGCGCTATGAGCGACGGCGCCGAATAAAATTTTTTGAATAGTCATATAAAGCAAAAGCAAGCAAAACACCGCGATTCTTCGCGGTGTTTCAATTTTGACTATTTTAGTATCCATAACCGTGGAATATGAAAAGATCTGCCGGCTTCCTGCTTTTTATCACCTTTTCGTTTCTCTCCTTTGGGCAAACGATCGTTACGACGCCGCCCGATAAGATCTATGGAAAACTATTCGTCGACGTCCAGATGGACCGCGTCTTCCAGGACGGGAAGACCTTCGTTGACTGTATCCCCAAACGCAAGCCCGCCGATATCGTAGCGGATTATGAAGCGCAAAGGGGAACCGCCGGGTTCGATCTGAAAAAATTCGTGTTCGACAATTTCGAGCTGCCGCCGGCGCCCAACGACACCTACAAGACCAATACATCCGAGGACGTGGTCGCGCATATCCATAGCCTTTGGTCCGTCCTGCGAAGGAATCCGGACAAGTTCGTCGAGGGCAGTTCGCTGCTCCCGCTGCCATATCCATATATCGTGCCCGGGGGCCGGTTTCGGGAGGTGTATTATTGGGACTCATATTTCACCATGCTGGGGCTTAAAGAAAGCGGCGAGATAGAGATGATCGACGACATGGTAAAGAATTTCGCCTATCTGATCGAGAACTATGGCCACATCCCCAACGGCAACCGGACCTATTATCTGGGCCGTTCCCAGCCGCCGTTCTTCTCGGTAATGGTCGAGCTGCTGGCCGAATCCAAAGGCGACAGTATCTACCAGGAGTTCCTGCCCGCCATGGAAAAGGAATATGCGTTCTGGATGGATGGCGCAGAAAAGCTCAAACCGGGACAGGCGTATCGCCGCGTCGTGAAGCTGAAGAATGGAGATGTCCTGAACCGCTATTGGGATGACG
>DASZOW010000083.1:0-6371 GCA_035550615.1 Puia sp. | reverse complement strand
AAGGCTTCTTCCGTCGTCCAGCCGGCATTGGCATCGACGCGAAACACCGCATCCGTATGCTTCCGCAAGGCCTCCATGATCGCCAGGTCGTCGGGCACGCCCAACTTGATCTTATAGATCGGCCAGGGTTTTTCCTTCATCTTGGCGACCATCTTTTCCACGGTGTCGATCCCGATGGTAAAATCGGTGGCGGGGCGCTGCGCCGGGTCCTGCCCCCAGATGGAATACAGCGGCTTTCCCACCATCTGGCCAAAAAGATCCCAGCCGGCAATGTCCAGCGCACATACCAAAAAGGAATTCTCCGGCAGCAGGTGATGCAGATAATGCCAGTAACGCTGCGGGTCGGTAAGGGCGAATTTCTCGATCATCGGCCGTTTGGCCTCAAGATCGGCGATCATCTTTTCCACCGGTATATGATAATAGCTGATGGCAGGCGCCTCCCCATAGCCACGGAAGCCCTTGTGCTCGAGCTCGACGATCAGCGTAGGCTGGTGCGTCTTGGTGCCTCTGGAAATAGTAAAAGGATGCCGGAAAGGAAGATTGTAAGAATAATAGTTGCAAACCATGGGAGGCAAATTTAGGGGATAATATCCTCCCATGCGACGGTTTCCGCCCGAAAAGCCGCCTTCGGAATTTACCATCCAGCCTCGGATTTCCACGCATTTTTTTGCATTTTCGAGAAAGTTTTTCCCGCGCTGGGAACGTTTTGGCAGCCGGAGGGCTTACAAAGTATTGATGGCCATCGACTTATTTTTTGGCACCGTTTTCAGTGATTTAGCGGTACACACGTAATCCTTACCAGTATGAAATTGAGCTCCACTACCTCCCTCATCATCCGCCTCAGCTTAGCCGCAGCTTTTCTTATTGCCGGTATGACCCGCGCCGCCGCACAGATCACAGGCGCCAGCATCTCCGCTACGCCGGCGCTCATCATGAGCTTTGACGGCCATGTAGTAAATGATATAGCCGATCTCACCTGGGTGATGGAAAATGAGACTAACTCCAAATGGTTCGTTGTGGAAAGATCGGGTGAGCTTGGCGGTTATGATTCCATCGGCGTCGTCACGGGTCTGAACAACAATAGCATGACCACCTATACCTTTACGGATAATAATATGTTGAATGGCGGCAATTACTATCGTCTCCGCATGATCGATAAGGATGGCGTAGTCCGGTATTCCAAGGTCGTAAGCTTATATAATCAGCAGTCGCAGACAGCCGCCGGCGCCAGCATGGCCGTTTACCCCAACCCTGCCGTTGCAACGATCAACTATACGATCTCCAGCACCTCGTCCCAGCAGGTCGTCGTACAGGTATACAACCTGGCCGGCGTAGTCCTCATGACCAGCGAACAGCAATTGTATGCCGGCAACAACCTGCAGACGGTAGCGGTTTCAAGTCTTAAAGCAGGCAACTATTTTCTTAAGGTCACTAGCCTTCAGGGTGCTGCACAATATGTACAGCCCTTTGTCAAAATCATGTAGTCGCCTGAAAAATTACCCCCTTTACCCACAGCCGGTCGTCGCTTATTTGCGCGCCGGCTTTTTTCTTTGCATTTTTTTTCGTACATTATATCTTCGATGACCCGGTCCGTTCCCAGCATGCGATGATTTTCCCATCAAGGGAGCGGAGATTGACAAGGCAGTCGTGCAATATCGTGACTGTCAATTCGTTAGTTTCCAGCATGAAGCTTGCCATATTTATGGCATAATTCCGAAGCCATGAAAACCGTTCGCAACCTGACCTTACTGTTTCTCGCTTGGCTGGCAATGGGCCAGACCTTCGCACAATCTTACTACCCCGGCGGTCTCGGCAAAGCCAACCTTGTTATCTGGCTCGATGCAAACATCGCGAGTTCTGTTACGAGGAATGGATACGATCAGGTGAGCAAATGGTCCGATCTCAGCGGCAACGGCAACAGCTTCATCCAGTCCACCAATAGTCGTAAACCTGTGTATAGTGCCACCGGCAATCCGGACGGTAATCCTGGCATCGGGTTC
This sequence comes from Puia sp., assembly GCA_035550615.1. Lineage (GTDB taxonomy): Bacteria > Bacteroidota > Bacteroidia > Chitinophagales > Chitinophagaceae > Puia. Next base: position 4,371 of record DASZOW010000083.1, on the reverse strand, counting down.
GATGCCGACAATTCGCAATACCTCGCTCTCGGCACTCTCTCGTCCTCGTATTCGTTTGCCGGCGGCGTCAGCGCCTTTGCACAGGCAAGTTATAGCGCTACGGAAACCAGCTGGGGCTGGCAGCGTATCTTCGATTTCGGCAACGGAACGTCCAACGACAATTTTATGATGGGCCGCTATGGCGCTACTTCCAATACTTATTATGAAGGTTGGAACAACAACAGCGGCGACCAGACCTATACAACCTCTAACCCCATCACCAACAACCGCGAAAACATCTTCGAGGCGATCCAGTCAGGCGGCACCCCCGGCCATCTTACCAACGTCGCGCAATATACGGCAGGCGCCGCTCAAGCAGTTGACGGTGCGGCCGGAACCAGCAAGACCTATCTGCCTGCATCCCTGACCCGTAGTAATAATTATCTCGGACGGAGCAACTGGTCCTCGGATGACTATTTTTCAGGTACCATGTCCGAATTATTGATCTACAACACGGCCGTCAATACGACACAGCGCGTGATCCTGGAGAATTACCTGTCGGCGGAATGGGGCAAGGCCGTCGGCGTCCAGAAATATAATGCGCCGGGCGGCGCATATGGCACCAACCTGGTAGGTATCGGCTATACGAGCTCCTCCGACTATTTTACCACCGATGTATCGGGATCTACGGATGGATTGGGCTTCACCAGCGGCACTGGCAGCCTGGATTTCCTGAAGACTGCGGGCTATGTGATGGCCGCACACAATGGGCAGGCCAATACCGTTATCACACCCGGAAATGTCCCGGGCATTACCAGTAGCGGCACGCTGGCACGCTGGAACCGTAGCTGGTACGTCATGAAGAGTGGCGGCAACAGCACAGGGTTCGTGACCTTTCAATTCAATTTCCCGGACTATAATGGCAGCACCGTCAACAGGAACAATACGTTTGCGCTGCTTTACAATGCTACCGACGGCAGCTTTGCCACCGGCACTAATAAATTGATCACGACTGCGTCGACCTCGACGACTACCACCGTCGTCTCTTTCGAGATCACGGCGACCAATCTCGCCACAGGCTATTATACGGTCCTGTATAGCACTGCTCCTATAGTTCTGCCCGTGACCCTTTCCAGCTTCACCGCCAGTGCCCAGGGCAACACCGCCCTCCTGCAATGGTCCGCTTCGCAGACGGCGGCCCTCGGCAAATTCTCTATCGAACGCTCTGCCGACGGGACGAACTTTTCCACGATAGCCGCCGTTACGGCTGCCACCGATGCTGCTACCGCTGAACAATATACGTTTACAGATAACGGCCCGCTTGCCGGCGTCAACTATTACCGGCTGGCCATGGTGGATAGGGATGGTACGGCTGCCTGGTCCGGGATCCGTTCCGTGAGTTTTGCCGCCGGCAGCTCCGCACCCGTCGTCACGGTATATCCCAATCCCGTGGTCAATCAGCTACATCTGACATTGACGGATGCTACCGGCGCCATCGCCATCCGGCTCCTCAACAGCCAGGGACAGCCGTTACGGACCATCTCTGCCGTGGCCCCCGCTACATTGGAGATCCCGGTAAATGGTCTGGCACGAGGCATCTATTTCCTCGCGATCGATGGGAGCAACGGCCACTATGTTCGTGAGATCTTCAAGGATTAACGCCCGGAACGGGGCATTCCCACAAGCCCGGCCGCCCAGCCGGACATTCCCGCGAAAGTCTATCTCCCCGCGGCCTGGACCTCCTCGCGAAGCTCCGAATTAAAGGTTTTTTCTTTGCCCAGGTCTTCGAGCGTGAGATGCATCCGGTACCGCCAGTAATGATGCGGATCGGCCGGGACGTTGATCCTTTCATCGTTTGGATTTTCCCTGCGAAACTGCTCGCTCATCCCCATGATATCCTGCAATTGGAAGATCGCCCATTGCGCCGGCGAATGCAGATGCTGCAGAACGACGGCTTTGTCGATCCAGGGCTCGCAGAATTGCGGCGCCTCGCCCCATTGCCCCAGCTCATGATTAAAGAACCGCTGCGTGATATCGCGGTCTTCCTCCCACCAACCGCGGATCGTGCTCATATCATGCGTCGACGGCGTCACCACGGACAGATAGGGCGCTTCGGCAGGATTGAAGAACTCGCGGTTGGGATTCTTAGGCATCCGCTGGACCTCGAGACTCAGAATGCCCAGCTGCCGCATTACATCCGGCACGCTCCGGGGCACCATGCCGAGGTCTTCCCCGAAGATCAGCATATTGGTGGCGCGTTTCAGCGCCGGCAGCTTGCTCATGGCCTCCCGCTGCCAGAAGTCTTCCTGCCGGTAATAGAAGTAGTTGACGTAAAGATCCTTCAGCTGCTGTTGCGTATGCCATTCCAGGTACCGGAACGAGGTAGTGCTGTCCATGGCGATGCGGAAATGGAACTGCTGTCCCTCCGACCCTTCGATCTCCAGCAGGATGACATTCGACACCAGATCGTATAGTCCCTGGCGCAGCTTGTCATGGAAAGACGAGCTTTCCTGTCCGCCGAACCAGGCTTCGATCTTCCGTTGGGTATCATAGGCGGCCCGCAGCTTATAATAGCCGTTGCCCGCGGGTTCCACATAGTTCATCTTTACATGCTCCGCATCCGCCCCAAAAATATCCCACAACACCGCGTCATTGATGAACGGCCGGGTATACCGCAGATGATCGAACCAGATATTCCGTTGCATGAACTCGGAGAGCCGGATGGGGATAGCCGGAGTAAAATGCCCCAGGATCCCTTCGACGACGTCCATCGGAATACTCCAGATCCGGAAAAAACCCAGGATATGATCGATCCGGAACCCGTCGAAATAATTGCTCATCTGGGCAAAACGGCGTTTCCACCACCGGTAGCCATCCTTGCGCATCTCCTCCCAGTTATAGGTGGGAAACCCCCAGTTCTGACCCTTGACGGCAAAATTGTCCGGCGGAGCGCCGGCCTGCATATCCATATGATACAGCATCGGGTCTACCCAGGCGTCACAGCTATACCGGCCGATGCCGATAGGAATATCTCCCTTTAAGATCACCCCCTGGTCATGCGCATGATCCACGGCTTCCCGTAATTGCAGATGGAGATGATATTGGATGAAATACTGCAACGCTATGGCATCGTAATGCCGGCATCCCCGGGCGGTAAATTTCTGGATGGCCGCCTCGTCATATCGACTGTGCACATTCCATTTGCTGAAATCCGCCGTGCCGTGCTTGTCCCGCAAATAACAAAAAGCGGCATATGGCGTCAGCCATTTCTCATTGGCTGAAAAAAACGCCTGGAAATCGGCATCTTCTTCAAATTCTTCTTTCTGTAGCTCGTATAATTCTTTGACAGCCAGTAATTTGATTTTAAGCACCTGCTCGTAATCCAACTCGGGCAGGGCATTCAGCTCCTTTTGTTTTTTATGCAGGGGCTTGATCAGATCGGCATATTTCTTCCCCGCGCATTGCTCCAGGTTCAGATAGATAGGATGCAGCGCAAAGGCCGAGATCGCCGCATAAGGATACGAATCCCGCCACGTATGCGTAGCCGTCGTATCGTTGACCGGCAGGATCTGCACGAGCCGGAATCCGCATTTGACGGCCCAGTCGATCAACGGCGGCAGATCGCTGAATTCGCCGACCCCCATGGAGGACTTGCTGCGGAGACTGAAGACAGGGATCGAAACCCCTGCGGCCCGGAAACCGGTATTGGGCAGATGCACAAAACCGTCGTGCAGGATGCTGACCTTTTTTGGCCGGGCATCGCCGGGTAACGTTCTGTTCGGACCGTCCTCGAACCGCGTCAGCCGTTTTTCCTTTTTATGATATATCCCATACTTGTATTCCAGCGGAAACGACTCCGGCGGGATCGACAGCTGGATCGTCCACCAGTCGCCTTCCGGCGATAACAGTAGCGGATCTGTTTCCTGCCAGTCGCGCAAGGCGGTCGCATTGCCAAGCAGACAGACGAGCTCGTCCTCCCCTAAGAGCGGGGCCTTGACGCGAAAGATATGTGTCACCGCACCCTTGACCTTTTGCTTTTTACCACCCTTGTGATGCGGCAGCAACACATTCCGGAATGGCGCGGTGGAAAAGACATTCTCATATTCGCCGGCATAATTCCAGGTATCGATCACGGACAGCTCTTCGACATCCGCCGAAGGGAGCTCGATGAATTTATCGTCCCCCCATTCTTCCGTCAGCGTGCCGTCGGCAGCCTTCACGATATAGTGATAATGAATAGGCGCGGCAGGTGTCGTTCTCAGCTGCAGACTGCCATGCCAAAACTCCCCGTTGACATATTCCATCGGAATGGCAGCCATTGTGTCGCCATGCCCCAACTCGGCCAGGTTACCCGTAAGCAGGATGGATTGGCCGGGATGGGTATAGAAACGC
>DASZOW010000082.1:0-14863 GCA_035550615.1 Puia sp. | reverse complement strand
AGCATAGGCCTGCCAGCACGAATATGGTCGAGATAAAAGGCAGTATTTTCAACAGCCCACCGAGTTGCCGGACCAGGCGCGTATGCGTCCGCTCATAGATCATCCCGATGGCGGCGAAGAAGAGAGCCGTCATCAGACCGTGGGAGATCATTTGGATCACTGCGCCGGTGACAGCCGTCTGCGTCAACATGCCGATGCCCAGGAGAATAAATCCACAGTGACTGACAGACGAATATGCGTTGATGTATTTCAAGTCCTGCTGCATCATGGTAGCGAAGGCCCCATACACGATAGCAATCGTCGCCAGCAGGATAATGATGGGTGAATATTCTTTTGCCGCCTCGGGCATCAGGAAGACGGCTACCCGGAGGCAACCATAACCGCCCAGTTTCATCGAGATGCCGGCCAGGAACATCGATGCTGCCGTGGGCGCGGAGGAATGGCCGTCCGGCACCCAGGTATGGAATGGGAACAGCGCAGTGAAGATGCCGAAGCCCACAAATAAGAAGGGGACCCAGACCCGCTGCACCTGCGCCGGAAGATGCATTTGTGCGATTGTCTGCCAGTCGAACGTATGGGGGCCGCCTATGCCGCCGGTATGATAATATAAGCCCAGCAGGCCGATAAACACCAGTGCCGAGCCGGCCATCAGCATCAACGCCAGTTTCATGGCGGAGTATTCTTTTTTTCCCGACCCCCAAATCCCGATCAGCAGATATTTTGGGATCACGGATATTTCCAGGAAAAAGAATAGCGTAAAAAGGTCCAGGGAAACAAAGAAACCGTAGGCGCCTGCGCTCAGGACGAGGAGCAGTATAAAAAACTCTTTGCCCATCGGGTTAATTCGCCAGGACACCAGCACGGCCGCTTCCATGACAAAGGCGGTCAGGAGTATCATGGCAACAGAAATGCCGTCTGTACCCAGATGATACCAGATATTCAGCGCCGGAAACCAGGCATGGCGGGATTCGAACAGCATGGCCGTGTCGTTGCCGGCGCCGCGCTCTTTCCAGTACAGGACCAGCAAGACGAAGGCCAGCGCCAACTGCACCGTCACCCCCGCCAGGGATATCCAACGTACCCTGTTGACACCGCGGCAGAACAGGGCGGCGATGGCAGTGATCAATGGCATTAAGACCAGTAAAGACAGGTTCATGTGTATATATAAATAAATAAGACTGCTAACCCCGCTATTCCGGCAAAGAAATACAGGGCGTAATCCTGCATCTTCCCCGATTGAATGCCTTTGATCCCCGCAGCGACCCGGGCAGTGACCGTTGCCAGAAGGTTCATCAGCCCGTCCACGATATTCCTGTCTATCCACGCTGCCGGCCTTCCGATGAGATTGAAAATAATCTTTTTCGTTATGAACGCATATACTTCGTCGATATAAAATTTATGATAGGCCAATTGGTATAGACCTTTGAATGCGGCTGCGGTGCGCTGGGGCCGGTCACTCTCCTTACGGTAGAGATTTCCCGCGATGGTGATCCCTAAGAGCGCCAGGACTACGGGTGCAATGGCAAAGACGCCGATGCTGTGGGGCGCTTCCGGCGTGCCGTTATAAGTCACCAGCCGGTTGAATGGGGAAAACCCGGCGAATATGGCGCCCAGGGCGAGGATTACGAGCGGGAGCGATTCGGCCAGGGGCATTTTATGCGGATGGCCGGCAGGTGGTTTGTTCCAGAAGATAGAGAAGTACAATCGGAACATATAGAATGCCGTGAGCCCGGAGGTGAACAACCCGACGGCGTACACCAGTTTATTGGCGTTCCAGGCTGCCAGCAGGATGTCCTCTTTGCTAAAGAACCCTGAGAAAGGAGGAATGCCGGCAATGGCCAGACAGGCGACCAGGAAACAGGCATGCGTCAATGGAAGCGCTTTTCTCATCCCGCCCATATCTTTCATTTCGTTACTGTGCACGTGATGAATGATAACGCCTGCGCAGAGGAAAAGCAGGGCTTTAAAGAAAGCGTGGGTAAAGAGATGGAACATAGAAGCAGTATACCCGTATGCCCCCAGTGCGAACATCATATACCCGATCTGCGACATCGTCGAATAAGCGAGCACGCGTTTGATATCCGTCTGTGTACAGGCGATGATCGCCGCGAGTAAGGCAGAGAGGGCGCCGGCATATAGAACAATTTTTAGGACCGCCGGATCGGAATAGCTATACACCGGGTATAGCCTGGCAACCAGATACACTCCCGCTACTACCATTGTCGCCGCATGGATCAGCGCCGAGACCGGCGTAGGACCTTCCATTGCATCCGGCAGCCAGATATGCAGGGGGAAGAGAGCCGATTTGCCTGCCCCACCGACAAAAACAAGCGCAAGCCCCCAGGACAAAAGCGAAATGCCGAGGAAAGACGTGGTGGTAATCGATGTCAACTGCGGCCCCGGTTCCGTAAGCCGCTGGATCAGGGTGTGAAAGTCGAGGGTCTCCGCATGGAAGGATAGGATCAGTATCCCGACCAGGAATCCGAGATCGGCGAAACGCGTCACGATAAACGCTTTGTTGGCTGCCTTGACGGCCGTGGGCCGGTCGAAATAAAATCCGATCAGCAGGAAAGAGGAGCAGCCGACCAATTCCCAGAAGATATAGATCTCGAAGATATTTCCCGACAGCACCAGACCCAGCATGGAAAAAGTGAAAAGATTGAGAAAGGCATAATAAGTGGCATATCTCGGTTCCCCTCTCATGTACGATAGGCTAAAGATGTGGACCATGAGAGAGATAAGAGTGACCACGACGATCATCATCACCGAAATTGGGTCGAGGATCATGCTGAGGTCTATAGAAAGGCCGGAAGAAAAGGTCAGCCAGGTAAATTTTACCGGAACGGTTTGCGGGCAATAGCCGTTTGTCAAGCCGGCCGAGAAGTATTGCCAGGCTATCCACAGCGCCAGTGCCGTCGAAATGAGCACGAGACCTGTCCCAAGGGCGCCGGCGGTTTTCCGGAAATGTTGCCTGCCGAACAATCCCAGCACTGCAAAGCCCGCCAAGGGCAGTAGGGGGATAAGCATGATATAAGCAGCGTTTGGCATATTCGCAGTTTTCAGAATTTCATTTCATCTGCCGCCTCCACGTCGATAGAATGAAAGTTCCGGTATAAATTGATGATGATCGCAATAGCCACTGCTGCTTCGGCCGCGGCGATGGCGATGATGAATAAGGTAAAAAAGATGCCTGTGAGTTTTTGCGGGTACAGGTATACATTGAAGGCGACAAAGTTGATGTTTACGCTGTTCAGGATCAGTTCCACCGACATGAGCATGGTGATCATGTTCCGGCGGGTGAGCAAGCCATACATCCCGATAAAGAATAGGGCGGTGCTTAGGATCAAGATATGGATCAATGGGACGTGGTTCATCGGTCTCCCGGTTTTGTTTTAATGGCAAGGACGATACACCCGATCATTGCGGCCAGCAATAACAGGCTGATCACTTCAAAAGGCAATACATACCCATGCTCTTTGGTACTGAGCAACTGGATACCGATATTCCGCACACTCATATCCGGAGCGAAATCATAGTCGGGTATCAGGGCCTGCCGGAAAGGGAATTGCCGAAGCAATACGCAGGTCAACAAAAAACCCAGGCAGGCCGCGAGGGCGGAATAGAGCACCCTGGCCCGAACCGGCGCCGGCAGATCTTTTCCCGATTGCTGCGTAAGGAAGATGGAAAAAATGATCAGCACCACGATCCCGCCGACATAGACTATGATCTGGACGGCCGCGACAAAATCCATCCCCAGCCAGAAATACAATCCTGCGATACCGGTGAGCGAAAATAATAGCCAGATAGCCGAGCGGAAAATTTTCCCGGACGTCACTGCAAGCAGGGCGGAGGCCAGGATAAGAACGGAAAGGATATAGAAGACGACGGCAGATGCACTCATTATTCAACGCCCTCTCTGATTTTAGAACCCGGTTTATTCAATTTTTTTGTCAGCTCGCTGCGGTCGTACACGCTATGCTCGAAATTCTGCGCCATCTTGATGGCGTCCGTAGGACAGGCTTCGATACACAAATTACACATGGTACAAAGTTCGAGGTGGTATATGAAGGTGTCCAGCGCCTTTTTCTTTTTGCCTTCCGGCGTCACGTCGAATTTGGTAATGATCTTGATGGTCCCGTTGGGGCAGGCCAGCTCGCAGGCGGTGCAGCCCGTGCAGGCATGTTCATTCTTTTCGTCATGAAGCATGACAACTTCGCCGCGGAACCGCTCCGGTAATTTCATTTCGTCCCTGTTATCCGGATATTGCTGGGTGATGATCTCCTTGCGATGAGTGAAATAGTAGCCGGTCAGCTTCATGCCTTTTAACAGCGATTTCACACCGCCGAAGACGTCTTTGAGATATTTGGTTAAAAATGCCATCCTTCTATCGCAATAAGGGTGATTAATAATAAATTGACCAGGCTGATCGGCAATAGGTATTTCCACTCGAGGTTCAGCAGCTGGTCGATGCGCAACCGTGGAAAGGTCCAGCGAAACCACATGATCACGAATATCAGGCAGAAGATCTTGCCCAGGAACCAGAGCGAGGACGGGATATAATCCATTGCCTGGTTGAATGCCGTCCAATGGCCGATATGCAGCGGCATCCAACCTCCCAGGAACAAGGTGGCGGCTATCCCGCAAACGATGAATATATTCACATATTCGGCCAGGAAGAACAGCGCGAACTTCATCCCGGAGTATTCTGTATGAAATCCTGCTGTCAGCTCCGATTCCGCTTCGGCAAGATCGAAAGGCGCCCGGTTAGTCTCTGCGGTGACGGCGATAATAAAGATGACAAAGGAGATGATCGCGGGGATATGCCCTTTGAACAGCCACCAGCCGTCCTGCTGGGAGTAGATGATTTCCGAGACGTCCAGGCTGCCGGTGAGCACTACGATGGAAATGATGGACAGCCCGGCAGACAATTCGTAGCTGACGATCTGTGCGCCGCTGCGCATGGCGCCGAGGAGGGAATATTTATTATTGCTGGCCCAGCCTGCCATCAGGATGCCGATCACCGAAAGGGAAGAAACGGCGGAGATATACAGCACCCCGATATTGATGTCCCAGATCTGAGTTCCCCTGGCAAAAGCGATCGGGATAAGGGCCATCATCGCTACGACGATGACGACATAAGGGGCGAGATTGAAAAGGAATTTGTCTGCGCCATCGGGGGTCAGTCCTTCCTTGGTGGCGAGCTTCAGCGTATCGGCCACGGTCTGCAGGCTGCCTCCCGGTCCCACCCGGTTGGGTCCCAGCCGGACCTGCATGTATGCGGAGACCTTCCTTTCCATAAGCACCAGTATGAGCCCGAGCACGGCAAACAGGCTGATCGCCGCCAGCCCGACGATCACATATTCCAGCAGTAAGGCCACGGTGGGATTGAATGCGTGGTTCAGCCAGGCATCGACAGCATCCGTTATATTTTCTATGCTAAGCATCGTTATTTTTTACCGATCGATATCAGGAATCACCAGATCCAATGTTCCCATGATCGCCACCAGGTCCCCGATCTTATGTCCTCTTGCCATGTGGTCCAGCGCAGAGAGATTGGAGAATCCCGGGCTCCGGAATTTTATGCGGTATGGGGTGGACCCACCTTCGCTTATAATGTACACGCCGAATTCGCCTCTCGCCGTCTCCACTCTCGAGTAGAACTCACCTTTGGGCAGTTTCAACACCGCTTTTGTCTTCGCCAGGAATTCCCCGTCGGGGATGTTATCGATCAGCTGTTCTATAATATTCATCGATTGCCGCATCTCCTGCATGCGGACCAGGTAGCGTGCAAAACAATCGCCTCCTTTTTCTCGTACCTCGTTGAATTGGAGCGCTCCGTACACCTCATACGGGTACAATTTCCGGATATCGCAGCTTACACCGCTGCCCCTGGCGGTAGGTCCGGTGCAGCCGTATGAAATGGCGCTTTCGGGGGACAGATAGCCGATGCCTTCCATCCTGTTCTTAAAGATAACGTTTTCGGTTACCAGCTCGTCGTATTCATCGATCTTGGAGCGGAAAAAGGTAAGAAAGTCCTTGACCTTTTTTTGAAAGTTCGGGTGGATATCCGCCATCACCCCGCCGGGCACCATATAGTTCATGGTCAACCTGGCGCCGCAGGTCTCTTCCATAATGTCGTTGATAGCTTCTCTTTCCCGGAAAGCATGGAAGAACGGCGTGAGGGCGCCAACGTCCATAGCCATCGCTCCCCACCATAGCTGATGGGAGGCCAGGCGCGTCAATTCATCCATGAGGACACGGATGACTTTTGCGCGGGGCGGGGGATCGATCTGCAGACCCTTTTCGACACATAAGGCGCAGCCATGATTGTTGATGTGGGAGCTCAAATAATCCATGCGGCTTGTGACGTAGATGAATTGCCGGTAGGACAGGCTTTCGCACATCTTCTCGATGCTGCGATGGATATAGCCCAGGTGGGGCTCGACCTTTTTGATCGTCTCACCATTTAGTGTAATGACGAGATGCAGCACACCATGCGTGGAGGGATGTTGCGGCCCTACGTTGATCACGAGGTCGCCTTGTTCGGTGGTGCTTAGTTCTTCGATCATAATTTGATCATATTTACAGGGTCTTCATAGTCTTTGCGCAGCGGCCATCCTTTCCAGTCATCCGGCATGAACAGTCGCCGCAGGTCGGGATGGCCGGTGAATTCGATGCCGCACAGGTCGAAGGCCTCCCGTTCATGAAATTCCGCCGTCCGCCAGATATCGGAGACCGTAGGGATCACCGGGTGGTCGTGATCCAATTTCACTTTTATCACCAGGGTATGACGGTAGATGGTGGATGTCAAATGATAGACCATGGTGAAATGAGTGCGCCAGTCTACGGCCGTGACACAGAACAGGTAGTCGAAACGCAGGTCCCCAGCCGCGGCCAGCTGTTTTGCGGCTGTTTTCCAGGCGGACGGGTCGATGGTTGCCGTAGGCCATTCCGCGCCATCCTCGAAGATCGGGGAGGGGAGCAATTCCTGTAGCTTTTGTTTTAGTTCTTCTTTAGTCATGATGGGCCCCTCCTTATTTTCTCCTGTAGGGTGATCAAAGCATGGAGGAGGGCTTCCGGGCGGGGTGGGCATCCGGCGACATAGACATCCACCGGGATCACGTGATCGGCGCCTTTGACCACCGAATAGGTGTTATAGAAGAATGGCCCGCCGCTTGTAGCACAGGCCCCCATGGCTATCACATATTTAGGGTCGGGCATCTGGTCGTAAAGCCTTTTCAGCACGGGCGCCATTTTATTGACGATGGTCCCGGCGATGATGATGACGTCGGCTTGTCTTGGCGTAGCCCTTGCGACTTCAAATCCAAACCGAGACCAGTCGTATTTGGCGCCGGCCGTGGACATCATTTCGATGGCGCAGCAGGAAGTGCCGAATACCAGGGGCCAAAGCGAGTTGGACCGTGCCCAATTGATCACCTCATCCAATTTCGTCACGAGGATCCCGCCGCCTGCCGTCGGGTGCACTTCCCCTGGGAAAGAGGCTGTTTTTTGAGGAGTTACATCCATTTCAACGCTCCTTTTTTATGTGCGTACAAGAGTCCCATGAACAGGAAGAACAGGAATACCACGATCTCGACGAGACCGGCCAGCCCGATCTTTCTGACTGCTACGGCCCAGGGGTACATAAAGACAAGCTCCACGTCGAAAATGAGAAAGATCAATGCATACAGATAATATCCGACATTGAATTGGTTCCAGGGAGTGCCTGAGGATGGGATACCGCATTCATAGGCCTGGCCCTTCTGCCTGTTTTTTGTCCCTTTGACGAATATCCGGGCTACGGCAATCCCACCAGCTGCAAAAACAACTCCGGCAATCAGAAGAATGATTAAAGAAGCGCTTCCCATGGGTATTGGGTTATTTTACCCTGTACTAATATACCGATATTTAAGGGGCCAAATTCAAATTTGCTGTTGAATTGCGGATTCAAAGACATCAACTGTCTGATTTCAAACGGATTGCCGGAGAAATGAATGCGTTAGCGGGAGATGATCCGGCCGTGTGGCATGGCTTTTGAAAATTTTACCCCAAACGAAACCTATGTCCAGTCAACACGCCCGGACGACCAAACGTCCCAGTGTCCCCCGATCCACCGACCCCCTGATCCACGATGCCAACCGTTTCCTCTTTTCCGCCGTCAAAAGCGCGTGGCATCTGACCCGGTTTGTGGCGGGTGTTGCCATTCGGATTCCGGGGTGGTTTGTGCGGGCGAACCGGCATGTGGCGAAAAAGAAAGCTGACCAAACGGCGCGTTGAAGTTATTGATTGGGTAGTTGAGTTAGTGTTACCTTAAATTCACCGTTACACTATTCCCGGTGGCCGGCGCGTGTAAAGTCAACTCGAACAAGTGAGACGAAGCGTCGAAACGTATTGTTCCCCGGTCTGCGGCAATGGGATGGCCGGAATAGCCGCGTAAAGTCAACGTCGACTCACCTTTGGCAAATAGCACCGTCACCCGTAACGCCTTTCCGGCAACTTCGATCGCGGCGATGCGTTTTTTGCCGGTGGCTGCTATTTTCCCCGTGTCGCCCAGGAAGGCTATGCCTGTGCTGGTGATGGGGGCGATTATATAATATACATATTTTTCTTCCGGCAGCTCATCGTGGAAGGTTTCGTTGCCGGTCAACAGCCGCAGCGTATTTTCCTTCGGATTGAACACCACTATCCTGTTCGACCTCACGATGTCGCCCGGGCGGAAGGCGATCCGCCGGCTCCGGGCGGTGTCGGCTGCAGCGACGCCTCTTGGGGCCTTATTGAAGGAAGCTGCGTCCACAGAGGCCGCATCCGCTGCATCGGCGGCGACAGTAGCGACATTACCAGCGGTGTCCATGGCGTCGGAAAAAGCAAAGACATAGCCCGTGGTGATCTTCTCATGTTGAGTATAGGTATAAGCCAGTACCGGTCTTTTCCGGCCCCGGGCCATGTCCAGGTAATCCTGGTCCATAGGCAGGAGCGGGACATCCGGTTTTACGAGGACACCATCCTTGCGGCAGGCCGCCAGGATATTGGCTTTGTCTTCTTTGCCTATCGCATCACCGGTGCCGACCGGGCCAGCGGAGAGCACCGACACGATCATATTACCCCGCTCACGGCTTTTGAATACATCGCACCAGGGCCAGATGCCCATTTCATATGCCAGCTGAGAGGTAAAGAGAAAGGGTATCCATCTTTTCGGCAGGAACCGGTCCCCGGCGACCCTTGCGGTAGTAAGGTTATTGTATTTCACGCCTTGCATAAAGTATCTTGGCAGCGCCATGCAGTATTGCAGGTCGATGCCGTGTTTAGCCGCGGCGTGGGCCATTCCATCGGTGAATGCGTTGCCGGTACTTATATCCGAGATCATCTCCGGATCCCTGGTATACATATAATTCATCCAATCCTGCTCATAAGCAACGACGCCGGACTTTTCGAGGTAGGTCATGATATGTTCCCAGTAGGCAGGATCTACGGGGGCAAAACCCGATATCTTATATCTTTTATGATAGTTGCTGTTGGGGTCCATCCATCGGCTGTGCGTGATCAGCGGCACTCCCAGCTTTTTCTGGAATGCCGCAAGGCCGTCCGGAAACAGAAAGGGATCGGCCTTATATTCCATCAAGCCGCCGGAAAGATTCCAGGCGCCGGCAGGAAGCAGCGGATTCTTCCTGGGAGCTCCCTTGTGTCTGTCCATACCATAATTAGACTTTTCGTACCACCAGCTGTCCAATTGCATATAGCCGAGGGGGATGCCCTGTTCCCGGTAATGGTCCTCAATAGCCAGTAGCGTTCCGGCATATCCTTTTGTCGTGTCGTAATTGTAGTAATAGTCGCCGCCATTATCTGTCCAGTACCCGAACCGGTTCAACAGGATATCGCAATCGTTTGCCGGTCGTTTCCTCTTATATAGCGCGCGTAAGGCATCGCCCCATCGGTCCCAGGTTTTTCGGATGCCTCTGCCCAGGACAAGGATGGTCGAATGCGTGAAATGAGGAGGTAGCTGCCGGACTTCCGGGTTCAGCCCGCTGCCTATAGCGCCTGCTGCCGTCGTCGAATCTCCGGTCATCAGCGAGACGATAAAATCAGAGGCAGGTGAGATGACGCAGGCATCGGCGTTATCGTTAAATAACATCCAGGGGGAGGAAGTCTGTTCGAGGAAAAATTGAGGAAGCGGGAATATCCTGTTATGGTAGCTGAAACGGTAAGGCAGCTTCGGCACTGTTGTCAGCAGTGGAAAGGTGACCGATCCTCGCCGCGACCCATCCGGCAGAGACATCGAAAATACAACGACCGGACGTTGCGAATACCAGCGGATCGTTCCAAGATAGGCATTGCCGTTAGTCCAGGAAAACGAGATTTCCTTGAATATCCCGATCCCATCTTTGCCGGTGGTTGTCCGAAGGCGATGCACCGGCTGTCCTATGCTGCCGCCGAATGTCCAATCCAGGGAAGCGGATGTCACGGTATAGTTGCCTGAGGCGGGATCTATATTCACCCGAATATCATCAACGGGTTGTTTCGGGAAGGACTGCGGCCATGCGGATTTGGACATTGTAGTAAGGCAGCATAATACCAATAGGGGCAATACAATCTTCATAACCTAAATTTATGGATAGCGGTCAAGCGCCGGGAGGTTTTCTACGGAAACGATTCCGCAAGATGCCGTGTCGAGACCATCAGCGGCGAGACTGGACCCCGGGGTCATAGGTGTGCTCATTTTAATGCCGAAAATTTTTGCGCTTCGGCGAATTTTTCTATCTTGAATACCGAGGCAATACCGCGGCATTTCGAACAGGCTGCGGAATCACTGAAGTAGCAACGATCTAACGATGGCTGTCAATATTAAAAGGCTCGCTGAGGAGCTCAATCTGTCTATTAGTACCGTATCCAGAGCGTTGAAGGACAGTTTCGAGATTAGCGAAGCGACCAAGGTTAAGGTTAAGGAAATGGCGATAAAACTGGATTATCAGCCTAATCCGCATGCCAGCAGTTTGCGAAGGAACAGCAGCAAGATGATAGCTGTTGTCATTCCTGAAGTAGCGAACAACTTTTTTGCGCTGGCCATCAATGGCATCGAATATGTGGCGCAGGAAAAGGGGTATCACGTTCTCATCTACATTACACACGAAAACAAGACAAAGGAAGTCGAGTTCATCAATCACCTCCAGGACGGGAGAGTCGATGGCGTATTGATGTCCCTGTCCGCGGAGACCGACAATTTCGATCATCTTGTCCGGTTGAAGGAAAGGGGGATCCCGCTGGTTTTTTTCGATAGGGTCTGTGAGTCTATCGGCGGGACTGTTATCGTCACCGATGATTTCGAGAGCGGTTTTGCGGCTACGGAGCATCTTATCAAAGCCGGTTGTACGCGGATCGCATATCTCGATCTGTCCAGGCATCTATCCATTTCCAGCAGGCGAATGGAGGGATACAGGAAGGCGTTGGAAAAGCATAATCTGCCGGCCGACGACGATCTTATAGCCGAGTTTACCAATGATGTCGCAGCCAATGAAGAGATACTCGAGAATATGCTCCGGCGCCCGGTGAGGCCCGATGGTATTTTTGCTTCGGCGGAGAAATTAGCCGTCGCGGGTTACTATGTCTGTGACCGATTGAACATCAGCATACCCGAGCAGATAAAAATCGTCAGCTTCTCCAACCTGGAGATATCGTCGTTGCTGCATCCCAGTCTCACGACCATCACGCAGCCCGCGTACGAGATCGGAAAACAGGCGGCATTGCAGATGTTCAGATTCCTGGAAAAAAGGGATCGGATGAAGACGCCGGAAACGATCGTTCTGAAGTCTACGCTGATCCCGCGAGGCAGCACGCGTAGCGCTCTCGAAGCTGCTGCAGTACGGAAACGTTTCCGTAAATAAAAGGTTGCAATAATTTCCGTTTACTGAATTTTTATTCCATTTTTATCTTGCGAAATGTCCGGCGATGTTTGCAATGTATCGGAGATAGCGTTTAGTCATATCCGATAGACATTCATCCAATACTTTATCTTCACCGGTCGCAATAGGCCTTCGCCGGCGCCGCGGGTGATGCCGCAGTTGCCGCGTACCTGCTTTATCCTTAACATGTATTTTTTCGGAATATGGGATGGACGCTGTATCCAGCGCCGACGCCATTATACTAACGATTTGCTCAACCTATGTCTATGTCCTACTCGTTTACTTTGGATGGGAAAGTGGTTGTCGTGACCGGCGCCACCGGAAGTATCGGAAAATCATTTATCGAGGGAATCGCCAGCGCCGGCGGCACGGTCGGCATCCTGGGGCGCAACAGGCGGGTCGCCGAAGAGCGTGCTACGTTTATCAATCTCAATGGCGGGAAGGCCATAGCGTTGTGTGCGGATGTAACCAACAGGCATGATCTGAGCAATGCGCGCAGGCTATTGTTGGATACTTACGGCAGGATCGACGGCGTGGTGAATGCCGCGGGCACCTCTTTCCCCGTAAATGGAACCGGCGGCAACGATGATATTTTCGGACTGCATATCGAGGACCTGAAGAAGCCTATGGAGCTGGACCTGTGGGGGACGGTGCTGCCAACGCTGGTTTTTGGCGATACCATTGCGCGCCAGGGGGAAGGAAGTATCGTAAACGTCTCTTCGGTGGCGGCGTGCCGTACGGCGGGCGATTCGATGGTATATGGGATGGCAAAAGCGGCCATAGAGTCTTTTACCCGGTGGATTGCCGTGGAAGTCAGCCGTAATTATGGCGATGCCATCCGCGTCAACTCCATTGCTCCCGGATTTTTTTTGACAGATAATAATTATGGGCGGGTGACCAACAAGGATGGAACGTTCACGAAAAAGGCCAACGATCTTATCGGCCTTACACCTTTTGGGAGGCCGGGTGTTCCGGAGGACCTTACGGGAGCGTTGATCTGGCTGTTGAGCGACCAGTCGAGGTTCGTGACGGGAACCACGGTGACTATCGACGGAGGTTTCATGGTGAATGGGCGGCTATGAGCCGTATTCGAGCGAGGTATTTGGGTAATTACCTGATTTAATAAACAAAACGAAAGCTGATTTATGAAAAAGTTGATGCTCCTACTATTGACCTGCTGGCTCACCGGTACAGTTTGGGCGCAGACCCGGAAGATCACCGGGGTTGTGCTTACGACAGAGACAGGAGGTCCCCTTGGCGGCGCAAGCGTCGTCGAAAAGGGTACGAACAATGGAACCGTTACCGACGCGCAAGGGAAATTTTCACTAACGGTACCGGACAAGGGAAAGATATCCATAGTCGTCAGCTACACCGGCTACGCCCGGCAGGAGTTGTCCGTCGGAAGCGGGGGCCGGCTGGTGATCAGGCTGAGCTCCGAGGACAAGCAGCTGAATGATGTAGTGGTCATCGGGTATGGTACGGTCAAGAAGAAGGATCTCACCGGTGCGGTCGCTTCGGTTCAGTCTGCCGATATCGTCAGATCGAATCCAGCCAATGCCGAGCAGGCTTTGCAGGGACAGATACCGGGGGCGGTCATCAACAAGTCCAGCAATCTGCCGGGACAGGCGTTCACCCTGGATATCCGTGGCGAGAGCACGATCACCGGGGTGACCGAACCGCTGGTAGTGATCGATGGAGTTATCGGTGGCCGGATGAGAGATATCAATCCTGCGGACATCCAGTCCATCGACGTGCTGAAGGATGCGTCTTCGACGGCCATCTATGGGTCGCGCGGCGCCAATGGCGTCGTAATCATCACCTCGAAGAGGGGGGCTTCGGGCAAGGCCAGGTTTTCTGTGGATGCATACGCGGGGCAAAAGACGCCGGCACATCTTCCCACGTTACTGAACGCGCAGGAATTCTACAAAATGGCATATACCGATCAGCTGGTAGACCTGGCAACTCCCGCCAATTTCAGCTCGAACGAGATGGCGATGGTCAACGGCCACAAAAGCAGCAACTGGGTCGACCTGATGACGAAGAACAGTCTCAAGTCGGGTGTGACGGCGGCGGTCACGGGCGGCAGCCAGGGCACCACGTACCGTTTTTCGGCCGGCTACACGCAGGAAGACGGCAGCATTCCCCACAACACGTACAAGAAGTATAATCTGAATGGAGCTTTAGACAGCAGGATCACCAGTTTCCTGAAAGTGGGCTTTACCGCTTATGTCAACTACAGCATCAACCCGACGGGGTCGCTGGAGGCGTTGAGGTCCGCCTACAGGGCGCGGCCTACCGGCGTAGAATACTACAAGGACCTGGTGAATCCTTCGGATGGGTATGATGCGGGGCAGGGCCCGTGGGGACCTTATGCCGTGTGGATGGGCATCAAGGACAACCAGGTCATGAATCCCCTGGTAGAATCAGATCCGGCGAACTCGCAATTCCAGGTAAACGCTACGAACGAAATGGGGAATGCATACGCGGAAGTACGGCTTATGAAAGGGCTGACCTTCCGGTCTTCCATCTCCACTTCCATCATCGCGGAGAAGCAGGGCGATTACCGGGGTACATATACCAAGGACCGCGCCGGGGTAAATCTGCCCCGTACGACATACGACACGCGGGATTACTCCACGTATACCTTCGACAACCAACTGACCTATACTTATGCCAAAGGCGATCACAACCTTACGGTGAGCGCGATGCAGAGCTCTTACAAGTACACTGCTGAGGCATACGAGATCGCAGTGCAGGACCTGCCTTACCCTTCCCTGTGGTACAACCTGGGGACGGGTGGAAAGATCAATGGCGTCAAGAGCAGCTATTCGCAGAACACGTTGGAGTCCTATATGGGAAGGATCAATTATTCTTATAAGGACAAGTACCTGATCACGCTGACCGGCAGAAGCGACGGCGCTTCGCAGCTGGCCCCGGGAAATAAATGGGCCTTCTTCCCCTCCGGCGCT